>CACDLR010000001.1 GCA_902553695.1 uncultured Pelagibacteraceae bacterium
ATTAATTTTTACTTTCATTTTTTTTTCGAGCTGTAGTAATCAAGTTTCAAATTTTAATGATACGGAACTAGACATTGATATATATAATAGTGAAATGACATATGAAAAATTTAAAAAAACTGTTATTGATTATGCAGATAATTCATCTTATCCAAGTTTAACAAATTAATGATTAATAAAAAAATAAATATTGCTGTTGTGGGACTAGGTCAAGTAGGAAACTATTTGCTCAACGAATTAAATACTAAAAAAAAAGATATAGAACTCAAAACTGGAAAAAAAATCGATGTTGTTGCAATTTCTGCAAAAAACAAAAATAAAAAAAGAAAATTTAAAATAAACAAATCTATTTTTTTTAAAAATCCAATGGACATTCTTAAAAATAAAAAAATAAATATTCTTTTTGAAGTAATTGGTCAAAGCGATGGGATTTCAAAAAAAATTGTAGAAACAGCATTAAAAAATAAAATTCATGTTGTCACTCCTAATAAAGCCTTAATAGCTAAGCATGGTGATTATTTATCTAAATTAGCTGAAAAAAATAAAGTAAATTTAGAATTTGAAGCATCTGTTGCAGGCGGTATACCAATATTAAGAACTATTAAAGAGGGTCTGGCTACAAATAAATTGTTTAAAGTTTACGGAATATTAAATGGAACCTGTAATTATATTTTATCGGAAATGGAAAAAACAAAAGACAACTTTAAAAATGTTCTAAAAAAAGCCCAATCATTAGGTTATGCAGAACCAGGCAATCCAAAACTTGATTTAAATGGTTATGACGCATTTGCTAAAATTAGAATATTATCCTCTTTAGCTTTTAATAAAAAAATATCTAAAAATAAATGTTTAATGGAAGGAATTGAAAACATAGAATATAAAGACATTGAAATTGCATCCCAATTAAACTTCAGAATTAAACTTCTAGGTATTACAGAAATAATTAATGGAAAGTTATTTGAAAGAGTGCACCCATCATTAGTTAACAAAGATAGCTACATTGGAAATGTAAATGGAGTAATGAATGCAGTTATTGTAGAGGGTAAACCAATAGGTGAGAGTATTTTACAAGGTGAGGGTGCAGGTCCTGGAGCTACTTCATCTGCCCTTATGTCAGATCTATTGTCCATTTTAAGAGGAAATATTAAATTTCCCTTTGGTATACCTGATATTAAAAGAAAAAAACCTTATGCGTATAATGAAAAAATATCATCAAATTCTTTATATTTAAGGCTTGAGGTAAAGGACAAACCTGGTGTCTTATCTGAAATTACTAAACTTCTTGCTAATAATAAAATTTCCATTGAAAGAGTTATTCAAATTCCAAATCATAAAAGAAAATCTGCATCAATTATAATAATCACACATAAAGCTTTAGAAAATAGATCTCAAAATTTAATTAGCTTTCTTAAAAAAAATAATAATGTACTTAAAACACCAGTTTTAATTAGACTTTTTTAATGGAAATATACATAAAGCTTTTTGAAGTATTATTTCCTGTTTTTTTTGTTGTAGGTATTGGATATTATTTGGGTAGAAAAAATCCAAAAATAGACACTACATTTATCACTAATTTTGCTGCTAACATAGGCACTCCTTCGATGATTGTTTATGCTGTAACTTCGACAGGTATTACGTTTGATATTTTTGCAAATTATTTTTGGTATTATTTATTAGCAATTATATTATTTTCTATAGTAGGTATAATCACTCTATATATTCTTAAAACTAAGGATATTGTTAGAGAGTTACCACCATTAATTCTCCCAAATACTGGAAATATGGGTTTACCAATTTGTTTATTTGCATACGGTTCACAAGGTCTTGGTGTTTCTGCAGCAATTTCATCTTTGATAATTTTATTCCATTTTACATTGGGTGTTTTTTTGGCTGATAGAAAGTTTAATTTTAAAGTAATAACTAAAAATCCTCCATTTTATGCAATTATTTTTTCTGCAATTGTTTTATTTTATGAAATTAAACTTCCTAACTTTATAATAAATACAACTGAATGGTTAATGTATGCAACAATATTTTTAATTTTAATGTCACTAGGTATTGCTCTAACTAGATTAAAAGTATTCTCTTTAAATAAAGCAATTGTTTCTTCAATTTCTAGAATGATTATTGGTCCAATAATAGGTGTTTATTTAATTTATTTTTTTAATTTAAGTGGTTTTGCTGCAGGTGTACTTCTAATTCAATGTTCGATGCCGAGTGCTGTTCTAAATTATTTAGTGGCTTCTATATATTCGCCAAAAAAAATTGTAGACTCAGTTGCTAGCACAATAGTGGTTTCTACTTTAATGTCCTTTATTACAGTTCCTATAATTGTATTTATTGCTTTAAAATATTTTTCTTAATGAAGGCAATATTTTTAAATATATCTGCTTGGATAATGCTTCCCTTTATGGATGCTATTGCTAAATATTTATCCTCTGAACTACCTTTTTTTCAAATAACATGGGCAAGATACTTCTTTACAGTATTCCTTGTATTTCCATTTATGTTTTTCTTTTTTAAAGATCAACTTAAATGGACAGAAAATCCAAAATTACAATTTTATAGAGGGTTAACATTATTTTTTGCAAATATTTGTTTTTTTTATTCAATCTCAATAATATCTATGGCTAAAGCTTTGACATTAGCTTTCGTAGCTCCTTTAATAACAACAATTTTGTCACCTTTTTTCTTAGGAGAAAAGGTTGGGATTAGAAGATGGTCAGCAGTTATTGTAGGCTTCGTGGGTATACTAATAGTTATTAGACCTGGGTTTATTGAATTTAATTTAGCCAGTTTTGCAGCTGTAGGCACTGGTTGTTTTTATGGTATATATTTAATTATTACTCGAAAACTACATTCAACTGACAGTCCTTTGCTTACTTTGTTGTTGACTGGCATAGTAGGGGCCATAATTGGATCATTTATAGTACCTGTTGTTTGGATTAATCCTACTTTAATACAATGGTCTTGGCTTATAATTATGGGTTTATTTGCTTGTTTAGGTCATATTTTACTCATTTATTCGTTAAAATATGCTGATGCTTCTAAATTAGCTCCATTTGGTTACATTGAGATACTTCCTAACATTATTTTAGGCTATTATTTTTTTAATGATTTTCTAGATTTATGGTCTTTTATTGGATTGTTTATAATCATTTCTTCTGGTCTATATGTAATTAGAAGAGAATATATTAATAAGAATAAGTAAATATATTTGTACTATATATTAAGTTTTTACTTTAATTAATATATATAAAGCATTGTAATTATTGAATATTTTAATCTAATAAAGATCATTAATATAATACCGAAAAATTCATGTATTTTAATAAATTTTTTGAAATAAATAAGCAAAATAAAGGTTTTAAAAGAATTTTAAAATTTAACTGAAATTTGCTTTATTTGATAACTTAAAAAAATCAAATAATAGTTTAAATTTAGGCAATTAATCAATAATTTTACAATTAATTACAAAGCAAACTCTAAAATATTGGTTAGCTTTGCGTATATAGAATATAGTGATTAAACGGCCATAGAAGGGGCTTATTCAAGAATTATGTTATTACCAGCTCAACTGATAGGAGAAGATAAAAAATTAACTCTATTTATAAGGATATTTGAAAAAACTGTTGAAAATAAACAATTCTAAAAGCAAATACCCTCCATTTTAAGAAGTTTCTTTTTTGTTTTAATTCCCCCGGGGCCTGAATAACCACCTAAACCTCCGTCAGATCTTATTACTCTATGACAAGGAACATTGGGGGCATAAGGGTTTTTTCCGACAGCATTTGCAACAGCTCTTGCTGCTTTCGGTTTTTTTATAGCTTTTGCTACATCTAGATAAGTCCGAAGTTGACCTTTTGGTATTGTTTTAAGATATTTCCAGACTTTGATTTGAAATTTAGTACCCTTAAAAGTCATAATGAAAAAAAACCCCTGTTTCCTTGCACTTTTTACGGTGCAAAGAACAGTTGTTTTTGGCACGTCGTTTTATGCGCTACCGCCATGCCCACCACTCTACGATTTTAGCGCTACTCCGCAGAGTTTTCTGCCCCCTGAGCTTGAACCTCTCGGTTTTTCCTCAATTGGCCAGTTAAGAGTTGCCTCTTAAGTTAAAAAAAACAATATCAAACCTTTTATTTAAATGTAATCACTTAATTGTTGTATTTATTAAGTTTTTAACATATTTGAATAGTGGGGATAATTTATAATTTGGATTTTAGTCCATGAATATTAGACCTAAATAGCTTAATGAGAACAAAATGGCTAAAATCGATAAAAAATAAGTTTCTATTGTTTTTCCATGCTTTTTGTTTTGAATATAAGTTAATATCCAAAATCCAATAGCACTTAATAAAAATATTATGTCAGGAATTTCTCCATCAATTGTACCCATATTTTTTAATTTAAACTATTGACATCTAAAATCACTTAATATATTACTAGTGATAATTAATTGTTATCGATAGTAATTGTATGAGTGAATTAACTACTGAACTGAAATCGCTGCATGAGGAAACTTTAAACAACCTCAAAAGCTCTAAAGCAAATAATACCTTAAGAGCCTATAAATCAGATTTTAAAGACTTTGGAGCTTTTTGTTCAAGACATGGATTAAATTCATTACCATCAGAGCCAAAAATAGTTTCTTTATACCTAACCCACCTCTCAAAAAATTCAAAATTAAGTACACTAAGACGTAGATTAGTATCAATAAGCATGATTCATAAATTAAAAGGTCATTATCTAGATACAAAACATCCTATAATAGTAGAAAATTTATTGGGAATAAGAAGGGTTAAAGGTAGTATTCAAAAAGGTAAAAAACCTTTATTAATCAATAATTTAAAGTCAATTATTAATGTAATAAATGAACAAAAAATTCATGAAATAAAAAAACTTAGAGACAAATCAATAATTTTAATTGGTTTTGGAGGAGGATTTAGAAGAACTGAACTCATTTCAATTAATCATGAGGATTTAGAATTTGTTCCTGAAGGACTTAAGATAAGTATTAAAAGATCAAAAACTGACCAATATGGTGAAGGAATGATAAAGGGAATTCCCTATTTTACAAACGAAATTTATTGCCCTGTTTTAAATCTTAAAAAATGGATAGAAATTTCTAAAATTAAGACTGGACCTATTTTTAGAAGGTTTTCAAAAGGTTTAACATTAACAGATAAAAGATTAACAGATCAATCAGTAGTTTTAATAATAAAAGAATATTTAAACTTAGCTGGAATTGAAAATAAAAATTTTTCAGGTCATAGCTTGAGATCTGGATTTGCGACAGTAGCTGCAGAGTCAGGAGCAGATGAGCGTAGTATTATGGCAATGACAGGACACAAAACTACACAAATGGTTAGAAGATACATAAAAGAAGCCAATATATTTAAAAATAATGCACTTAATAAGCTTAAGATATAATTATAATTAAATTGTAAAAATTGATTGTATTTTACAAGATAAATAACCAAGTATAAATCCAAGAGTTACTTTCGGTTCACTCAAAGGTCCATTAAATCTAGTTTTTGATCTTAAATAATATTTCTTAAAGAACTTAGTTGTAATACCCCATTTTTTTAAAAATGTTCGGTCTCCCCTATTTTGTGTAAAGTTAGTTTTCTTTCTTGTTGTTACTGATCCAAAATGATAAACTTTAAAATCGTTTAAACCTTTAAATAATCGAACACCTTCTTTCCATAATTTCATGTTAAAATCTGGGTCTGATGCAATACCAGGATTAAACTCTTCACTGAAACCACCTACCTTATCCCACATTTTTTTAGTAACTAAATGTGGTGCAAAATGAGAACCTTGATGGTCATAAAAATTAATATTTATATATTTTGAAAGGAACTCATCTTCTCTAAATTTATCATATGTTTCGCCAAAATTATATTTTATATGACCTGAATTAGGTTCAATCATAGTGCCAGATAGATAGAAGCTATCATGATTTATTGAATTAACTTCATCAATTAAAATTTTATCCCAATTAGGACAAAAATACATATCATCATGGCAGTATAATAAATATTTAAATGAAGATAATTTAGCTGCTTTATTAATAGAAGAACAAAGACCTATATTATTTTTAGATTGAGTATATTTGTATGAAGTATTTTTAATATAATCTACCGTACCATCTGAACCATCATTTATATGTAAAATTAATTCATTTTTTAAAAATGAGTTTTTTTCTAAGCTTTTAATACAGATTTTTAGATATTCTAAATTGTTATAAGTAGGAATAATAATAGAGATCATATTATGGTTTATGCCATAAATATTTTTTATTATTTTTTATCTCAAATGTTTTATTGATTATATAATCAGCAACAATAGTTGAATTAAAATATTTCATATATTTCATTTTACCTTTTTTACCTATGGATTTACGTAATCTTTCATCATTGGAAATTCTTTCAATTTTCTCAGATAAATCAGAAACATTTTTATAAAATACCATTTCAGTTTCATCAAAAAAATCACTATAAGATGTTTTTTCATCAATTAAAGTCACAAGACCATTTCCAATAATTTGGGTAATTCTATCACTACTATAATATTTTATAGGTGTACCTCTACTTAAATTTAACCCCATCTTGGAATTTGAAATATTTTTAAAATATTGATCAGCCCAAATTGGTTGAATATTATTCATTCCAAATATATCGAATCTGATATTTTTACACTTCTGAACTAGATTTTTTATAAACTTTTCTCTATCGTCAGATGATCGACCTTTCAATTTACCCCGATGTACACCATGACTTAATGCAAAAAACACGTCATTTGAACAGTCTTTATTAAAATTATTTAATATTTCCATAGATTGATCAGCTGGGTTTGGAATAAAAAAACTTTTATATTTATTTGATAAAAAATTAATAGCATCTGGTGATGTTGTTAAAAAACTTGTGTCTAATATTTCCGATTTATCTAATATTCTTTTCTTATTTTTATGATAATCGGGTCCTTCTTTATTTAATGGATCCAAGAACCATTGTGTAATTTTCAAATTAGAATAATCTTTCTTTAAACTTAACAATACATCTTTCGAAACCATATCTGCATGACCTAAAACAATCATATCGGGTCTAAAATGGTAACATGTTTTAATTAATTTATCATTTAAAGTTGAGGATCCATAAAAATCTCTTAATGATTTACCTCTACTCACAATATCTCTGTCACTGAATTCTAAAACACTGTGTCCTAATCTAATAAAGCCATTATTAATTCTTCTACCTGTATTAAAAAATAATCTTCCATTATGTCTTTCATTAAAGTTGGTAATATGAAGTATTCTTAAGTTTGAAGCGTCAATAGATAAATTTGGTTTATATATTTTTAAAAGATTATTTCTTACCTCATCAATTTGTTTTGAAACATATTCATGAGATAAATAAAAGTTTTTATATGAGAGAGTTTGATAATTATTACGGATTTTAGAATTATTAATTAATTCTTTTACATTTTTATATATTTCACTGACACTTAAATTTTTTAAAATTATTCCATTTGTTATGGTTTCAGGTAAGCCACCTTTATTACTTATAATAACAGCGCAACCATTTGCAGCAGCCTCTAAACTTGTTCTGCCAAATGGTTCTTCCCATCGAGAGCATACAACGGCAATACTAGTTTTTTTATAAATATTAATTACATCGTTGTGTTCTTTAAATCCCAGTTTAATTAACCTTGGATGATTAAACTCTAATTTATCTCTAGGTTCATCTCCAACAACATAGGCTGACCAATTGTTAAAATTATTTAAAACTTTAATTATTGCTTTTCCAAAAAGATCATAACCCTTAGATCTATTTAATTTACCTACAAATGTTATGATATTTTTTTTACTTGCAAAATTTATTTTGTTTTTTGTAGCAGATTGATTTATTACAAGTAATTTTTCACTGTTAATTGCATCAGATTTCATTTTTTGTAAAAATCTTTTTTTTGACCAATTGCTATTAAATATAATTCTATAACAATTATTTAATAAAAAAATTCTTTCATTTATAGTTTTAGAACCAGACATTGAAAGTGGATCATTATGAAAATACAAAATATAATTTTTTTCATTAAGTTCTTTAACAAGATACTTTAAATATATCGGACGATTATGAAGTTCAATTATTTTCGAATTTGTTTTTTTTTCAATATTTATAAATTTATTTACATAATCTTTATTTTGACTTTGAAATAATTTCTTTTTTGTAATTATGTTAATATATTTATTTCGAAATTTTTTTTTATAATCAGTATAACCGAATACAGTAATATTTTTTTTAAATTTACTAAATTTTAAAGTATCATTAATAAATAGCGAAACTGCACCTGCATAAGATGGAGAAAAATTTTCTTTAAATGGAAGAAGTATTGAAATTTTCATTTTTAATTTTTTGTCTAAGTTTATAATTATTTTTTAATAAATATTCATACTTCATTGCTTTAGATTTTGAACTAAATTTTTTAAAAAAAATAAGCTCCCACCTTCTGCCTCTTGTAAATTTTGCTCCTTTATTAGTATTGTGTAATATTATTCTATTAGTAAGATTATTAGTATATCCAACGTATGATATAATTTTGTTTTTTTTATGTTTTGATACAATTAGATATACATAATACGTCATTTATATAATTACGATCTTAATCATTATGCTTATATATTATGTTAAAAATTATTGTATAAAATTAAATATTTTATTTATTATGGTTTAATTCTTATTTGTTGTGAAAAAAATATCATTATTAATATTTGTTAGTTTTTCTACTCTAGTTAGTTTATTTTTAATTTCTCTAACAATTTACCTAAATAGATACTTTGGTGAGGTTAGTCTAACGCAAATAATATTTCATTTAAATTTTGCCAACAATCTCATTGTAGATTCAGATGAATATATAATAGAAAAATTTATTGAAATTTGTTTATACTTACCTGCGATAATTTATATAATTCTATGTGCTGTTATTTATTTATTAAATAAATTTTTATATAAAGATAGTTTAAACAGTTTAATATCCAATAAACTAAAATTATTTTCCTCTTCAATTTTTTTACTGAGCTCAATTTTGTATTTTCTGTTAAATATAAATATTGGTAACATTAAATTAAATAAATTAGATGTAATTTCTAATTACTATATTGATCCAAAAGATCTTGAATATAATTTCAAAGAAAGTAAAAATCTGGTGTTAATATATGTTGAATCATATGAAAATATTTTTTCTGATAAATCTATATTTGGAGAAGATTTGCTACAGATGTTCAACACAGATCATTTTAAAAAAAAAGGATTTAAGGAACTTAATCAAACAATTTTAACTAATTGGACTATAGCTGCCATCGTTGCGTCCCAATGTGGCTTACCTCTTAAAAATGTAGGTATTTTTTCTTTTGGTAAAAACAAAGGTAAACATCAAAGACAAGTTTTTGGAATGAAACAATTCTTACCAGGTGCAATGTGTTTAAGTGAAATACTTAAAAAAGGAAATTATAAAAATATTTTTGTTAGTTCACCGAATTTAAGTTTTTCAGGAACTGGAAATTTTTTTAAAACACATGGTTACGACGAATTATATGGTAAAAAAGAATTTGATAACCTTGGACTGAAATATGAAGGTAAATCATGGGGAAATGGTCCAAATGACAGTTTTTTGTTTAATTTTTCTAAAAATAAAATTGATAATTTAATTTCTAGTAGTAAATTTAATCTAACTATATTAACAACAGATACACATGAGCCAAATGGCTATTTAGATCCTAACTGTAAATTAAAAGAAAATAATATAAAATCAGTAGTTAAATGTAGCACTGAAGAATTATATAATTTTATTTATTATCTAACAGATAAATATGGAGATAAAATTAATATTGTTGTTGTTGGAGATCATCAATTTAGATTTAAAAATAATAGTCAGTATGATGGTAAAGATAGAACAATTTTTAATAGATTTATTTCAGATAACCAAAAGATATTTTATAGAAATAAATTGAATTTTTATGATTTGTTTCCAAGCATAGTGGATTTTATTAACATCAAATACGTTGATAATAAATTAGGCATTGGTGTTTCGGGATTTAAAAAAATCGATATAAGAGAATACAATAAAAGATATAATCTTTTAGAGGAAAATATATTAAATAGATCAAAATTTTATGAGAACTTTTGGAAAAATTAGTATTTTTATAATAATTTCTATTTTATTTTTAGGGTGTGATCAAAAATTAGAAGTTACAAAAAATTTTAAAATATCAAATTTTATTTTAGAAATATATAATAAACAAAACAAACAAGACTTCTTACTAATTGCTCATGCTGGAGGTGGAATTAATGGATTTAATTACACTAATTCAATAGAAGCAGTAAACAATTCAATATTAAATGGTTATAATTTGATAGAAATTGACCTTATAGAAACAAGAGATGCAAAATTAGTTGGCGCTCATGATTGGGATCATTTTAAATCGATATCAAATTGTTGTAAAAATAATCAAATTCCCTCGTTAAAAGAATTTAAAAATTACAAAATATATAAAGATCTAAGTACTTTAGATTACTCAAAAATAAATGAGATTTTTATAAAAAATAAAAATTTAATATTGGTTACTGACAAAACAAACAATTTTAAATTAATTAATAGTTTATTTACATTTGATAAAGATAGAATAATTGTTGAAATATTTGGTCGGGATAATTATTTCAAGGCAATCGAAGAAAATATTAAAAATCCAATGTATTCAACAAACATAGGTGAATTAGATTTTGTTAAGAAATATAATATAAAACTAATTGCTGTACATAGTAAAGATTTTATTGCTAATAAAAATGCATATATAGAATTATCCGAAAATGGAACAATAATATTTGTCTACTCATCAAATGACGTAAAATTTATTTACGAAAATAAAAATATAGTAAATTCGTTTTATTCAGATTTTATAGATATTAAAAATAATAAATGTGTATCAAATGTTTGCGAAACATATTAATTTATAATGGCGGTCCCTAGGGGAATCGAACCCCTCTTTCATGGATGAAAACCATGTGTCCTAACCGATAGACGAAGGGACCAGAAAACGTTCTTCTATTGTAAAATAATAATTTAATCAAGACTAATCAGACTATTGCGTCTTTAATAATTAAATTAAAATCAGTGTTTTTTTGAATATTTTTATTATTAATTTGAACAATTAAATCAACTTCTTTTTTAACATTCATTAAACAGTCCCCTAATATTGTATCAATAGCATTAAAAGCATAACAGACACATGATCTTTTATTTCTGTTAACTATAATGAGTTGTAAATTTGTATCTTTTATTATTTTAATTTTGAGAATTTTATTATTTTTAATTAAAAAAAAAGGATTTATATTGTTATTTCCAAACGGTTGTAGATTTTGAAGATCATATTTTGCAAAAGTTTTAAGTGAATTAAAATTTTGTTCACCTATGTAAGTCTTAATATTTTCAAAGTTATTAAATTGTTTTATATAAATCATATTAAGAAACTTTTTGAAATCATCTAATTTTTCTTTTTTCAACGTACAACCTCCTGCCATTGAATGGCCACCCCCATTGATAATAATTTTTTTTTGAATAGCTAAATAAAAAATATTTCCAATATCATAGCCGTTTATTGACCTAGATGAGCACTTAATTAAATTACCAGAGTTTGTTAATATAAAACTTGGTCTGTTATATAATTCGACATAATTTGCAGCGATTATTCCTAATAATCCTTCATTAATATTCTTTTTAAATTCAAAGATGACCTCGTTTGATTTTAATTCATTATTATTTTTTAATAGTCTTATTGTTTTTTTTTGAATATTTTTTCTTTTTTCATTTAAATTTATTAGTTGATATTGAATTTTTTCAATGTTTGATTTTTTGTTTTCAATTAATAACTTAAATGGTAAATCTGAAAATCCTAATCTTCCGGCTGAATTTATAATTGGTCCTAAAATAAAGCCAATATCATTAGATGTGATTTTACTCTTTAAATTAACTAAATTTTTAAGTCTGTTTGATTTAATGCTATTAAATATGTTTAAGGCACTATTTACTATAATTTTATTATACATTCCTAGTGGTACTTGATCGCATACTGTAGCCATTCCTGCGAAAAATAAATACTTATTGAAATCAATCTTTTTCGTGATTTTTAAATAATTAGAAAGATATTTAATAAAAAAAAATACCAATGTGGTTGCACAAAAAAAATACTTATTTTCAACTGGGTTTTTTAAGGGATTAATAATAACCGTATTTTTAAATTTTTCTTTTTGTTGAATTTTATGATGATCAATTATGATGATTTTTAATCCATTGTTTTCTAAAAAGTTAATTTCTTCTATTGAATTTGAGGCACAATCAACAAATATTACTAAATTATAATTATTTTTATTAATCAGTTTTTTTAATAATTTAATATTTGGTCCATAACCATCAGTTAAACGTTCTGGTATGTAATAGTCACAATTAATTCTGAGTTTTGAAAAATAATCATAAAGTAGATATGTAGATGAATATCCATCGACATCATAATCACCAAAAATAAGTATTTTTTTTTTGTTTTTAAAACAGTCTAATATAAATTTTCCAGCAGCACTAAAATCCTTATTTTGATAATTAAATTCATAATTTTTTAACTTATTAATAGAATTATAAATTTCTTCCTCGGTATAATTTTTATCTATAAAAATTTTTGATAGTAAATAAGAAATTTTAAAATTTTGTTTATTTTTGAGGATTAAACGTTCTGGAATATTATTGGTTTTCCAATTAATTCCATTGATAGATTTCATTCAATTATATATTTTTTTTGAATTTTATTAACTAGCTTTTGATTATTATGTGTTACAAGTGTTTCGGTGTAAAAATAATTATCTTTTTTTTCAACACCATTAATAATATCACCCGAAGTTATGCCTGTAGCACAAAAAATTGAGTCACCTTTAGTTATTTCCTTTATGTCATATTTTTTATTTAAATCTTTAATTCCCATTTTTTTTGCTCTAAGTATATCTTTATCAGTTTTGAATAAAAATCTGCCCTGAAAATTGCAATTCATAGCATCTAAAGCAGAAGCAACTATAACACCTTCTGGTCCTCCACCGATACCAAGAAAAATATCGATATCATATTTTTTATCTGAAACTAATAAAGCACCGGTTACATCACCATCGGTAATTAACTTAATTTTTACACCCATTCTTTTTAGAGTTTTAATTGTATCTTTGTGTCTTTCTCTATCTAATAAACATACTGAAATATCTTTAATTTTCTTATTTTTAAAATCTGAAAGATTTTGAATATTTTTTTCAACAGAATAATCTAAATCAATGACCTCTTTTGGTATATTTTGTCCATAAGCAATTTTATTCATATATGTCTCGGGAGCTTTAAATAAATTTCCTTTTTCAGATATTGTCAAAACAGAAATTGCACCAGGTAAATTTTTAGCTACAAAATTTGTTCCTTCTACTGGATCTACCGCTATATCAATCATTGGACCTTTATTATTGCCTAATTTTTCACCTATATACAACATCGGCGCCTCATCTAATTCACCTTCACCTATTACTACCTCACCCTTTATACTCAATTTATTAAGGTTTAATCTCATCACATCTGTTGCGGCTTTATCTGCAACAGTTTTATTTTTTTTTCCAAGATGGGGATAGCATGCAATTGCAGCTTTTGATGTTATATCAATTAATTTTTCAACTAGATTTTTATTTAATGACATTAATTAATCTATACAGTTTCTTTTTCGTCTACAAATTTAAGTTTTGCTTCAAATTCTCTTAATCTTTTATAAACACTTGCTAATTCAATAATAGTAGGCCATGCTTTTAATAAATATTGCATTGAACCCTCTACTCTACCAAATGCTCTTATTATTTGTTGCATAACACCTAATGTAACAGCTCCGGCAACAATAGCTGGGGCTAAAAAAACATATGCCGACAAAACGTTTGCTTGTAAATAAGCTATTCTTCCAATATTAAAATACAGATATCTTATATAACTTAAAAAATGTATTCCCCTAACACCGTCAAAAAGTTCTTCGAGGGTTTTGGGTCTTATTGATCCGTCATCCTCTGCTATAACTAGTATTTTTCTGTAAGCAGCTTCCTTTTTTTGAAGGTCATATTCTACACCGACCAATCTTAAAATTAATCCAAGTATAATTAAAAATATTGTGCCTCCTACAGACCATATTAATGCACCAACAATAAGACCATAATCCCAATCTCCAAAAAAAAATATAGGTATTGAAATACTTAAACCAAAAAGAATAGGCATAAATTCAAATAATATCATCAACGCTTCAATAAAACTTGTACCTAATGACTCCATTATTCTTGAAAATTTTATAGTATCTTCTTGAACTCTTTGAGAGGCACCTTCAATCTTGCGAGCTCTATCATAAACACTATGATACCAATCAACCATAGCAGTTCTCCATCTAAATAAATAATGAGATGTAAAAAAACTAACTAAAACAGCCACTCCTACATACATGGCGGCCAATAATATAAATGATAATAAACTTGCCCAATATTCTTCAATAGTAATTGCATTAGGAGCGGATAAAGCTTTTTGTATCATGTCATAAAATTCACCAAACCATTCGTTTATTTTGACATCAATTTTTACTTGTATCCAAAGCGATGAAAGTATTATTAAGGTCCCTATCCATGACCATACAAACCAATGTTTTACTGTAAAAAATCTAAACATTTCTATTTAATAAAATTATCAGAATAAGATTTCTTAGTTACTTTTCTTTCCTGAGGTTCAATTAATTCATATTCAATTTTATTTTTTTTTGCATATTCAATAGCTAAATTTTTATTAGTAAATTCCATTTTTACCTCTGAGTAGGTATCATTTGAACTTTCCCATCCCATTAAAGGGTTTATTGTTGGATCGTTGCTTATAAATTCTAAAACCCATTTATCAAATTTTTTTAGTCCTGATTGCATAGCTGTTTTGGAGGGTTTATAAATTTTTGCTTTTTTCATATAATGGTCGGGGCGGCAGGATTTGAACCTGCGACCCTCTGGTCCCAAACCAGATGCGCTACCAGGCTGCGCTACGCCCCGAAGAATGTACTAATACATTAGAAATATTAATTTTCAAAGTATATTAAAGAGGTAAAATAAAAGCTTTTTTATGAGAATCTGCTATATATTTATCACATGATTGTAACATGCGAAAAATGCTTAAAAACATTTAATATTCAAGATAATTTAATTCCTGATGAAGGTAGAATGTTACAGTGTGGAAGTTGTAGCTATAAATGGTTTTATAAAGATAAAAAGACAACAATTAAAACTGAAAATGAGACTTCTAAATCAACCATTGTAAATGATGCTAAGGAACAAATTGAAAATGATATTAAAAATAATGATGACATAATAATTAATGAAAAGAAAAAACATTCAAATAATATTAAAAAAGATGTAAATTTTAAAAAAATTAAGAAAAATCCAAAAATAATAAAAAATACTTTAGTTTTTATAATATCAATAATTGCTATTATCATTTTATTAGATAGTTTTAAGTATCAGTTGAATAACTTTTTACCTGGACTAAATTCAATATTGAATAATTTATATGAATCATTAAAAGATCTCTCATTATTTTTTAAAGATCTTATAAACTAAATGATTAGAAATATAACAAATTCTTTCAAATGGTTTTTTAAGTTAGAAGCAGCGAGCGGACTTGTTTTGCTTTTCTCAGCTGTTGTAGCTTTATTAATAAGTAATTCAAATTACGCAAATTTATATTTTGAAACTCTTAATCAATATTTATTTTTAGGAATAAATAATATTGGTTTAAAATTAAGTATTCTACATTGGATAAATGACGCATTAATGGCAATATTTTTCTTCTTTGTTACTTTGGAGATTAAAAGAGAATTCATTCAAGGAGAACTTTCAAATATAAAACAGGCAATGTTACCTATCATAGGTGCTGTTGGTGGAATGTTAATTCCAGCATTAATTTATGTAGCAATAAACTTTGATGATCCAAGAACTTTAAATGGATGGGCTATACCCTCTGCTACCGATATAGCTTTTTCATTAGGTGTTTTATCATTATTGGGTTCGAGAGTTCCTTTGTCTTTAAAAGTATTTTTAACTGCGTTAGCTATAATAGACGATCTGGGTGCAATATTAATTATAGCTATTTTTTACTCTGGGGATTTAAATATATTATATTTATCGTTAATGTTAGGTTCGTTTATTCTACTTTTAATATTAAATAAATTAAATATAAAAAAATTTCTTCCATATCTTATTGTTGGATTATTTCTTTGGGATTTTACACATAATTCTGGAATACACGCAACTATAGCTGGGGTTTTATTAGCTATGACAATTCCGCACAGAAAAAAAGAAAAAGATTTTTCGTTGTTAATTAAATTAGAGCATTCAATAAGTCCATATGTTGCTTTTGGAATAATGCCATTGTTTGCATTTGCAAATGCAGGTGTTTCTTTAGATGGATTATCTTTAAGTTCACTATTAGATAAAGTTCCATTGGGTATTGTATTAGGTCTATTTGTTGGAAAACAACTTGGTGTTTTTATATTTTCCTATATTTCAATAAAATTAAAAATTGCAGAAATGCCAACAAATTCAAATTGGTATAATTTTTACGGAGTTGGTGTATTAACCGGAATAGGTTTTACAATGAGTTTATTTGTAGGAAATTTAGCATTCGTGGAAAACGTACAGTATATGGATGGAGTTAAAATTGGAGTTTTAACTGGGTCACTATTATCCACTTTATTTGGTTATTTCCTGATATTACTAACTCCAAATAAATAAATGAATGAAATTCATTAAATCAATTTTAATTATTTTAATAATGTTTTTTTTTAAAAATAACGTTTTAGCAAGTTATGATAAATTGTTTTATGATTTTTCTATTAATGATATCTCTGGAAAAGAACTAAATTTTGTAAATTTTAAAGATAAAGTAATTTTATTAGTCAATACAGCTAGTTACTGCGGATTTACAAAACAGTATGATGATTTACAATTCATTTGGGATAAATATAAGGATAAAGATTTTATTGTTTTAGGGGTACCATCAAATTCATTTAATCAAGAAAAAAATTCAAATGATGAAGTAAAAAAATTTTGTGAATTTAACTTTAATATAACTTTTCCAATTACAGAAATTACCAATGTTAAAGGTAATAATGCTCATCCATTATATAAATGGGCTATTAAAAATTATGGATCCTCTGCTGAACCAAAATGGAATTTTCATAAAATTCTTATTAATAAAGAGGGAAAAATTGATGATACATATACATCATTAACAAATCCCAAATCAAAGAAAATTGTTAATAAAATTGAAAAATTAATTAATTATTAATTTCATACCATCAAACGCAGGATATACAAATTTTGGTAATTTTTTCTTGAGTAGATTATAATCAAGAGAACTATGAAGATTTGTTAATATTGTTTTTTTGGGTTTAATTTCATTAACCAACTTTAAAACATTATCTAAATTATAATGAGATGGGTGAGGATCTTCTCTTAAGCAGTCAATAATAAGATATTCAAGATTTTTAACTTTTGGATAATTTTTTTTTTTAATAAAACTAACATCGCTGGCATATGCAAGTTTATTATTAATTATGTAGCAAATACTCTTAATTGAACCATGATCAACTTCTAAAGGGATAATATTAATTTTTTTTTTAAGAAAACTGTGTTTTTTTTTTAATTTATATAATTTCATTATTGGCGGATAAAAACTCCCAGTTTTTTTAAAACAATATTTAAATGAATTCGTTAAATAATTAGCTGTAGCTTTGTTAGCATAAACAGGAATTTGCTTCCTATTTTGTAAATAAAAAAATCTTAAATCATTAATACCATGAGTTTGATCTGCATGAAGATGTGTATAAAAAATACAATCTAATCTTTTAACTTTATTGTCTAGAAATTGTTGACGTATATCTGGTGAAGAGTCAATTAAGAGATTAAAATTTTTTCCAGATATAAGAGCAGAACATCTTGTTCTATGATTTTTAATATTTTTAGGATCACATTTTCCAAAGTTTCCATCTATTCTTGGTACACCAAGTGAGCTACCACTTCCTAAAATTGTAAATTTTAAAGACATTAATGTGAAAAGAGTTTATTAAAATTATCTGTTGTAATTTTATCCATATCGGAAAATGTTTGATTTTTAATTTCAGCTAATTTTTCAAGTGTATATTTAATATAACTTGGTTCATTTTTCTTTCCTCTCATAGGAATTGGCGCTAAAAACGGACTATCTGTTTCAATAATGATATTTGAGTTAGGAATAAAAGAAAAGGTATTTCTCAACTCTGTAGAATTTTTAAATGTAATAATTCCACTGGCGGAAAAAAAACAATTAAGTTCTAATAATTTTTTAGCAAATTTGTAAGATCCAGTAAAACAATGCATTAAAATTTTTAAATCTAGACTCTTATAGTTATTTAAAATCTCAAATGTTTCGTTTTCTGCATTTCGTGAATGTACTATTAAAGGTAATTTTGTCTCTAGACATGCATTAATATGATTTTCAAAACTTTTAATTTGATTCTTTTTATCACTATTATTATAATAAAAATCTAAACCTGTTTCTCCTATACCAATAATTTTATTTGAATATTTAGCGTTTTTAACTATCTCTGATGAAGAAATAGAAATTTTATCTGCTTCATGTGGGTGAATACCAAAAGTTCCATAAATTATGTTGTCCATAATTATAATTTTTTTAATATTTTCAAAACTATCAAGATTTGTACAAATGGTAAGAATTTTTGAAATACCTATTTTCTTAGATCTTGCTAAAACCTCATTTATATTTTCAAATAACGGATCAATATCTAAATGACAATGAGAATCTATCATTTATTCTACCTTATTAAAAAGAATATTTATTTTATTTATTTTCATTCCATTCTCGAGATATTGATTATTTTTAATTGTATCAACTTTTATTTTCTTTTCGTTAATATTAAATATATTAAGTACTTTTAATGAGCTATATGGTATCACTGGGTATAATAATATAGCAATCTTTCGGATAAGCTCTAAAGAAGTATATATTATTGTATTAAGTCTTTTAAAGTCATTCTTTTTTTTCCATGGTTCTTGATCATTAAAATATTTATTAGCTAAAAACATTTGATCAACAATAAAATTCATATATGAATTAATATTTTGATTATCGATATAATCCATTAACTTGTCATAATTATTTGAAAAATTGTTTAAAATATTCAGATCATCGTCTAAAAAATTTACTTTATTTGGTACAGTTAATGATAGATTTTTTTCTGTAAAAGTTAAAACTCTTTGACATAAATTTCCAAAGTTATTTGCTAAATCACTATTAATACAAGAAATGAGTTTATCCTTAGAAATGTTGCCATCATTACCAAAAGACACTTCTTTTAACAAATAATATCTTAAAGGATCTAGTCCATATTCGTTTATGATCTCAAGTGGATCTAAGATATTTCCTTTTGATTTAGACATTTTTTCATCTCCAGATAAAATCCATCCATGTCCGTAGATTCTCTTTGGAAGAGGTAAATCCGCTGCTAATAGAAAAGCAGGCCAATAAACAGCATGAAATCTTAATATATCCTTACCTATCAGATGTAAATCGGCAGGCCAAAAGTTTTTGTATAAACTATTTTTAGTGTCAGGATAGTTTAAAGCACTCATATAGTTCGTTAAAGCATCTAACCATACATAAATTACATGATCATTATTTGTTGGTACTTTAATTCCCCATGAAAATGATTTTCTGCTAACTGATAAATCTTTTAATCCCGATTTTACAAAGCTTACTACCTCATTTTTTCTAGATTTTGGCAAAATAAATTTTTTGTTATTTTCATATAATTCAAGAAGTTTATCCTCCCACTTAGAAAGCTTAAAAAAATAAGATTCTTCCTCTATCCATTCTACAGATGAACCAGATAATTTTGCTACCTTTGAGCCGTTTTTTTCTTCTATGTCGTCTTCTAAATAAAAAGCCTCATCAGAAATTGAATACCAGCCTGAATACTTTGAAAGATAAATTTCACCTTTTTTTTCTAATATATTCCACAAATTTTGAACAGATTTATGATGCCTTTTTTCAGTTGTTCTAATAAAATCCGTATTTGATAGGTTAAGTGTTTCAGATAAATCTTTAAATGTTTTGCTTATTTCATTACAAAAATCTAAAGGATCTTGATTTTTACCCTCTGCAGCTTTTTGTATTTTCAGACCATGTTCATCGGTTCCGGTTAAATAAAAAACGTTATAACCATCAATTCTTTTAAATCTTGCAAAAAAATCTGCAACAATACTCGAGTATGCGTGACCCATATGAGGCTTGGCAGAAGGATAGTAGATCGGTGTTGTTATATAATAATTTTTACTCATATTTATTTAGATTTAAATATTAAGATATTTATTCTCAAATTTAACAAAAAAACTGTCTAAATCTAAATTAAACTTAATAAATAAATTATTTTCTGCAACTATCTGTAAAAAATTATCATAATATTTATAATCTTTTGTGGACGAGTACAATTTTGAAAAATAAATTTCAATATAATTTTGGAAATTATTTGTTACAAATGTGCTCTTTTTGTACGATTTATTATCAATTATAAACTTAATAATACTTTTTATACCAGTAGATTTTAAATCAAGATTATTTTCTTGAGTAAAATTAATATGATTAATTAAAAACAAAGGGGAAACTATCGATTTAAAGTCACTGTTCAATTGATCATATAAATTTGAATTAAAATATTGGGATATAATATTTTTATTTTCTGAATAATTAAAATTCAATTTATAAGTAATACATCTAGATTTAATAGTATCATAAATATTTTTATTTATATTTTGAGTAAGTATAAATAAATTCTGTTGACTTGACTCCTCCAAACTTTTAAGTAGAGCATTAGATGAATTAGCATTAAGATATTCAACACTATCAATCAAAATAATTTTTTTATTATTATCAAATGATGATTTGTTTAAAAAATTAATCATATTTCTGATTTGTTCTATTTCAATATGTTTTTTATTTTCATGCTTTGAAATTAAATAAAAGTTGGGATGTGAAAGATTATTTACTAATTTATAAGATATACTTTCAGAGCTAATTTTATATTCATCTTTATTGTATTTTATTTTTTCATTTTTTGATAACAAATAGTTTATAAAATGAAATGAAAATGTACTTTTACCAATGCCCTCTTGGCCTGTTAAAAGTAATCTTGTTGGTAATTTATTATTTAAGTCTAAATTAATAAATTCATTGAATAGTTCATTATATGAAAATAATTTTAAAGAATAATTTAACATTATTTTAATAGTTTAGTTATATGATTTAAAACTTTTTTTTTGTTTTCAATTAGTTTTTTATTTGAATCTATAATAACATAATTGGGCTTATTTTTAGATATTTTTAAAAAACCCCTTTGAACTTTTTGATAAAAATTTATTTTAAAATTATCATATCTATTTCTATTTTTTCTTAATTTAAGTCTTTTTTTTAAATTTGTCTTATTTACTATATTTATAAATACTAAAGTAGGTTTTATTTTTTTAAGTAATTCTTTATTTATATTAATAATTAATGATTTATTTAATCCCATCCCATAGTGTTGATAAGCAATAGTTGAATCTATAAAACGGTCTAAAATAATTATTTTCTTATTATAATTATTTTTAATTACATTTTCGATATTCTCACTTCTTGCTGCAAAATAAAGCATTAAATCTGTAAATGGATTAAATATATTTTTTTTATTTAATATTAATTTTCGGATTTTTTCAGAATTTTTATTTCCACCTGGTTCTCTAATTTTAACAAATTTTATTTTTTTTTTGTTTAAAAAAATAGATACAAATTGTGCTAAAGTTGATTTTCCAGATCCCTCAATACCCTCAAAAACAATTAGAGGTTTTTTACTAGACATCGCCCCATATTAAAAAATTAATTGATCTAATAAGTTTAGTAAATTTGTTAACTTCTTCAATATTTTCGGATGCTAATAGATCATGTTTTTCTACTAATTCATCTTTGTAATATATTTTAACTAAACCAACAACTTGATTTTTTTTTATAGGAGCCTTAACAGGACCTTCGTATTCAAGTAACACTTTTAAATTTCTTAATCTTGCTTTTTGTATAGTCTTATAAATATTCGACTTAAAATGTGTCTTAAGAGTATTTTTTTTTCCTAACCATACATCTAAATCTTTAAATGAATTATTTTCATTATAAATTTCAATCGTATCAAAATTTGTTAAGCCATAAGTCAAAAGCCTGGCTGATTGTTTAGATCTTGATGATTTTGAATTAAAACCGCTGCCTACTGCTATTAATCTCCTTCCTTTTCTAACAACAGATGAAGCTAATGAATATTTTTCTACAGCGAGGTAACCTGTTTTGATTCCATCGGCACCTATATTTCTATATAAAAGAGGATTTCTGTTTCCTTGTGTAATTGGATCACCGCCCGTTCTATCCCAAGTGAATTCTTTTTCTGCAAAATATTTATAAAATTCGGGAAAATTTCTAATTAAATAATCAGACATAATCAATATATCCCTCGCGGTAGAATAATTATCAGGGTCGTTTATACCTGAAGCATTAGAAAAATTTGTGTTATACATACCAATTTCCTGTGCTTTAGATGTCATCATTACAGCGAATTCCTCTTCAGAACCAGCAATCCCTTCTGCTAAAGTAACACATGCATCATTACCTGATGCAACTATTATACCTCTTAATAAATTTTCTACAGAAACTTCATCTCCAACCATAATAAACATAGATGAATATCCAGCATTAGCTAGTCTCCAAGCATTTTCAGAAACTAAAAACTTTTCATCTAAACTGAGTTGACCCTTTTTAATTAAATCAAATGCAACAATTGATGTCATAATTTTTGTCATAGATGCAGGATATATCGACATATCTGCCTCTTTTTCATAGAGAATTTCTCCTGATAGATAGTCTTGTAATATTGCTGTTTTCGCATCTAAGTTAAATTCAGCTGTTTTAGATGTTGTTGTTATAAGTAAAATATAACAAATTAAAATTAATTTTCTCATAGCTTGATTAGTTCTAAATTTTCAAAATATAAACTTTCCATTTTTTCAAAGTCTTTTTTTAAAGATTTTATAGATTTATAAGGACCAACAGATAATCGAAAATTATTCAAAGAAGTTTTTTCTATATTTATTTTTTTTATATTAGTTTCAGACATAATCCTTTCTTTTACCAGTTTTGCTGAGTCTTCATAATAAAAATTAGCAATTTTAATTATATAATTAAACTTTTTTGTTGATTTTATGTCTTTTTTTTTAATTTCATTTGAAGAAGAAATATTAGTTATATTTACACCTTCCACAGGAGCCTTATCTGCAACATTTTTTTCCTCATCGAAAGTTTTTGCTTTTCCAGCATAAAACACTGAATTTTGATCAACAGATTCTATAAGTATAAACGGTTCATCAAAATTCAAATCTATCTCAATCGCAATTCTATTTGAAATAACAGAGTTATAAAAATTTGGATATTTTGATTTACTTTTAACAGTTGCAATAATAGATTTATTGTTAAGTTGATTAGTTATTTTAACAGTTGTATCTTTTTTTAAATTTTTTTGAAATACAAGTAAATCTCTATCATTTAATTTTTTATTAACTATCTTTTCTTTAAACAATTCATCTGTATAAATTAATGTAAATCCTTGATTTGAATATTTTGTAACGATCTTTGGATCTATTAATTTTTTGCTTCCAAAATTTTGATTTGCACAAGTCGTTACAAAAAAGAGAATAAAAACGTAAAAATATTTATAACTCATTTCTAAATTTATCCTTTAAAGTACAAACTGCAAGTGCAAAACGAAGTGATCTGTTCCATTTTAATATTATTTCATAATTATCATAAATTAGATAAGCTGGTGTATATAGATTTGAGTTCTCAACAATTTCTTTGTCAGGTGTTATTATAGCAACTATTTGGTTATCATCACCTAATTCATTTGAATAGTTTTTGATATATTTTTTATAAAAAGAAAGTTTTTTTTTATATTTTATATTTCTTGCCGAATAATTTAAATATTTTGTGGGAATTTTTTCATCTAATACCACTTTTGAAAAACATTTATCTTTAGTGTTCCATCCCATTTTTGACAAATAATTAGCTGCAGATGCAAATGAGTCTTCAGCTGATTTTAAATCAATTCGATTATCATTATTATAATCTATAGCGTTATTTAAAATAGTTGAAGGCATAAATTGAAAGTTTCCAAATGCACCGGCCCACGATCCATACAACTCATCAGCATTAATTTTTTTATCATCAATTAGCTTTAACGCTATAATTAATTCTTTTGTGAAAAATTCGCTTCTTCTTTTATCAAAACTTAGAGTAGCTAATGAAGAAAGTATATCCATTTTTCCAAGATATTTACCAAAATTTGTTTCTATACCCATTAGTGATAATAATAGCTCTTTTTCTACATTAAATTTCTTTTCAACTTGATTAATCAAGTATGTATTTTTTTTATATGTAAGCAACCCAACACTTACTTTTTTATTGTTCGCTCTTTTACCAATATATGTTGAAGTATCTTCATAAAATTCAGGTTGGTATCTGTCGTATTCAATTACTTTAGGTAAAAATTTTAAATTTTTAATAATTAAAGATAGGGTTTCATCACTAACACCTTGTTTTATAGCATATTTCTTAAAATTAATTTTCCATTGGTCAAAATTTTCTGAATAGGCTGTTAACGGTAGCAACGTAAAATATAATATAAATAATAATTTAAATTTAATTTTTTTCATACAAATCAAACAAATATATTATTACAGCAACCCATATTAAAATGAAACCTATTAGCCTATATGTATCAAATGGTTCATTGTATAGAAATAACCCCAAAATAAACTGAAAAGTTGGAGTAATAAAAAATAACATTCCTGATGGTCCTAAGCCGGCAAGGTGTACACCTTTTACAAAGAAAAATAGTGGAATCACAGTCATAGGGCCAGCAATAATTAAAAGGAACGATAATTTTATTGAGTTTATTCCAAAATCTAAATTTCCAGATTCGTATACTAAGTAAAATCCAATTATTGCAAAAGGTAATATTACTAAAGACTCTATTAGTAGACCTAAATCTACATCTACATTAATTTTTTTTCTAAATACATTATAGAGCGCCCAAGAAAAACCAACTGTCAATCCTATCCAAGGAAAATTTTTATAAAAATAAAAAAGATATAAAATAGATAAATTAGTTAAAATTATTGAGAATACTCTTGGCTTATTTAAAATTTCTTTAAAAAATAAATAACCAAACAAAACACTAAGAATAGGCATAATAAAATAACCGAAACTTGCGTCAACAATTTGGTCAGTTGAAACAGCATATATCCAAACAGACCAATTAATAAAAATCAAAAAACCAGTTATAGTTAAATAAAGAATATTTTTTTTACTTTTTAATATTTTTTTTATTTTATTCCATTTAGAAAGATAAATTGTTGTAATAACTAACATCACCACAGTCCAAATAACTCTATGTAATACAAGTTCAATACTTCCAACGAATGATACTGATCTGAAATAAATTACACCAATAACACCCCACCAAAATGATCCTAATATTATATATAGAATTCCCTTATTAAATGATGACATAGGTATATAGAAAAATTGCAATAATTGCAGAGATATTACTATCATTTATCAATAAAAATTTACATCTTTTATTATTTAAAATAGATTTATTGATCATTAAAAAACATGATTATAAAGTGAAATTTATGAAAATAAATTACCTAGTATTGTATTTATAGGGGTTAAAAAAATTGAAAAAAATCATAATCATTTACATTCTTCTTACATTTGCAGTTTCAGCTGAGGTTGTTACTACAGAGGGAAATTACAATTATACAGGTAATATAAGTGAAAATGAAGCATGCGCATTGGCAAAAGAAAGGGCTAAACTTAAAGCACTTGAAAAAGTAATAGGTCAAAAAATTTCTTCAGAAGAATTAGAAAATTGTTCAGAGGTCGATGGAAAAACATCATGCGAAAGAAATCAATTTTTTCTTAGCTCTTTTAATGGTGAAATTACGCAACTTAAGGAATTAGATAAAGAAATCATTACACAAAAAATTGAAAATTCAAATCAACAAAGCTATATATGTAAAATTAAAATTCAAACTGAAGTAAAAAAAACAACACAAACTTTAGATAATTCTTTTGATTTTAATGTGAAGTTAAATGAAAAAAATTTTAAACAAGGAGATGAACTAAAATTAGAACTTTTACTTAATAAACCTATATTTCTAACTATTTTTCAAATATTGCCATATGAAACTAAAGACTATCAAGTGCATAAAATATTTCCAAATAAATTAGATCATAAAAATTTTCTAACAGATAAAATTATTTCACTTCCTAAAAAAGCAAAATATGAAATCTATTTTCCAGACAATCTTGATAAAAAGAGTGTCGATGAATATTTGTTCTTGATTGGTTCTGAAAAAAAGATCGATTGGTTAGATAAATATACTAAAATTGAAGATTTAAAAAAAGCTTATATTAACGAAAAATTTATAATATATAAGTATAAGGAGTATACAATTTATAAATAATGAAAAAAATACATAAATTTTTTACAGCGCTAACATTTATATTTTTCATAAGTGTATTTTTTAATACCACGTCACACAGTCATGGATTTATGAGTGTTATTTCAATTTTCTCATCTGCGATGGCTACTGAACAAACTGCGGAAAAAGAAGTTATAAAAGAATTAAAAATAAAAATTTATAATCTTGACTCTGAACCAAAGAAAAGATCTCTTCTACAATCAGATAAAAGCTTTATAAGAGATTTAAAAGATCAATTAAACGAACTACAAAAGAAAACTTCAATTGATGAACTTAGAACTGAAATTGAAAAAGAAATTGAAGCACTTGGTGGAAAACCAATAACTAAGGTTACAGAAATTGATCGTGATGAACAAATAGTTGCATTAAGAAAACAATTAGAGAACCTAAAAATAATTAAAGCTGAAACTGATGCTGCTAAAAACAAAAAAGAAACAGCTAAACTTAAAGCGCTTAAAAAAGAAATAGAAGATAAAATTATAGCATTAGGAGAAGAACCAATTACAAAAAAAAATGAAATTAAAGCTGACCAAGAGCTTAAAGCCTTACAAAATCAATTAGCTGAACTAGAAGATCTTAAAAAAAATCAAGAAAAAGAGAAAAGACGTGACGCTATTAAAAAAGAAATAGAGGATCAAATTATTGCTCTTGGAGAAAACCCCATTACAAAAAAAAGTGAATTTTCTGAAGATGAAGAAATTGTTGCACTTGAAAACCAACTAAAAGAGATCAAAAAAAGAAAAGTTGAAGATTTAGAAAATAAAGTTGAAGAATTAAAAAAACTTCAAGCTGAAAAAGAAAAGAAAGAAAGACTAGATGCGCTTAAAAAAGAAATTGAAGATGAAATAATTGCATTGGGCGCAGATCCTGTTACTAAAAATCAAGAATTTGCTGAAGACAAAGATGTACAAGCTTTAGAAAAACAATTGGAACAATTAAAAATTGACGCAGAAAATAAAATTGCAGAAAAAAACTATGAACAAGACAGACAAAAAGTTATACAAGCTGTTAAGCAAGAAATATTAGAGCTTGGAGAAACTCCCATATCTGAATTTGAAGTTAATAACGAAGATGATTTCATTAACGCGCTTAAAAACCAAGTTGAAAAGATAAAACAAATTAAAGCACAAGAAGAAAAGGAAATTCAAGAGTCTATTCCTAATTGGTTTATAATGATGCCTAAAGCAACTGAAAAAGTAATTTATGTTAGAGGAACAGCAGTTGTTGATAATTTACAAGGTTCAATAGATAGCGCTACTAATGCAGCATTAAGAGAGTTAGGTAAAAAACTCGAAACGAGACTAAATTCAAAAGTAGATGAAACAGTTAGACAAGCTGGTATAGGTGAAGATATATCTACAAAAACTGAAATCGATAGAGTATCAACATTAGTTGTTAAAGAAGTTACAATAAGCGGATATGAAATTGCTGCAACAAAAATGTTTCAAATGGACAATGGCAAGTATAGAAGTTTTATCTTATTAGAATATCCGGTAGCAAATTTGTATAAAGCCTTCATAAATAGAATTGAAAACTCTGATAAAATAAAAGGTAATTTATCCGCTATTAAAGAAACAGATACATTTAAAGAGCTTGAATTTTATGTTTCTGAATTTACTGGTGCTTAATACTATTTATAAGTAAATAATACTTTATCTTCATCTCCAGATAGATTTGGTTCCTGTTCTCTATTTTGAGAAAAAGCTTCTTTGCTAACTTTGTCTTTGAGGTAAGCAATCAACTCTCCATTACTAATTTTTTTATCTTTATTTTTATCCGCCTCTCCTTCCATACCTTTCATTAAATAATATGAAAACATACCATGTTTTGCTTGTTCAATACTACCTGATGTTTGATCATTAGCTGATGCAGTAAAAATAGTAAAATTATTTGGTATCTCTTGATCATCTGCAACAATTCTTACAGGTCTTAAGTTTGCAACTAATGTTTCTTCATTTCTAGTTTGCCCACTATAACAAGTATCAAAAAACATAGTTACTGATTTAGGGTTAGTTTTCTGTAATAGTTTTATTATTTCACTTCTAGTAATTGCTGTATCCTCTAATAGACTTGCATCTCCATCTTGAGGTAAAACATACAAATTTTTTCCATCATCAGATGCTAAACCGTGGCCAGCAAAGAATAAATAAATATCTCGATTTTCACCACCCACTTGTGGCAACCATAGTTTTAACGCTTTTAGTATTTTTGGACGATTTGCATCTTTATCTACTAACAAATTAATATTAGATGGATCTACACCAAGTGCTCTTACTGCGTATTCTCTGAAGGCATTTGCATCTCTATTAGCAAATGCGGCATCTAAATTTGTGAGATATTCATATTTTTCAATACCAATTATTATTGCTATTTTATTTCCATCTTTATTAGATTTAACTTTACTAGGAAGTAATTTTTCATAACCTTTTGCAACTTTCATTTCTTTTAAATCAACATTAATTTTTACATTTTTTTGAGTACTATTATTCCATCTATCTACGGCAACAATGGTTAATTCTTCACCTTCATTTGTATTAATTATAAAACCTTCAAATAAAAATTCTCCATTTTTGTTAACTTTAATTGGCTGACCATCAACTTCTAAAAAAAAATCACTTTTATCTTTAACTGTTCCTTTCAATTTATATGCTTGACTAGTAACCGTTATTGCTTCTGCAATAAGAATTTCGGGAGAATCTTTATCAACATTTAATTCTTTTTTCTTTTTTTCAAATTCCTCTTCAGCTTCTTTTTTAGCAAGTTCTAATTCAGTAAGCTTTTTCTTTTCTTGCTCTTTTAATTTAGCAATTAGTTCATCTTGTTCTTTAACTTCTTTTGCTTTTTCTTCAGCTAACCTTAATTCTTGCTTCTTTTTCTCCTCATCTGCTTTCTTTTGAGCTAAAAGTAATTCTTGTTTTTTTCTTTCCTCTTCAGCTTTTTTTTGAGCTAAAAGTAATTCTTGCTTCTTTTTTTCCTCTTCTGCTTTCTTTTGAGCTAAAAGTAATTCTTGTTTTTTTCTCTCTTCTTCATCTTTTTTCTCAGCTAAAAGTAATTCTTGTTTTTTTCTTTCCTCTTCAGCTTTTTTTTGAGCTAGTAGTAATTCTTGCTTCTTTTTTTCCTCTTCTGCTTTCTTTTGAGCTAAGAGTAATTCTTGTTTTTTTCTTTCTTCTTCAGCTTTTTTTTGAGCTAAAAGTAATTCTTGTTTCTTTTTCTCGTCCTCTTTTTTCTTCTTATTTTCATCAGCTATTTGTTCTTTGGATTTTTCTAATTCTTTTGCTAGTAAAATTCTATTATTCTTGGCTGCAATTAAATAATTATACCAAATTACAGGATATTGACCGCCCCCCATAATTCTTCTCATATCGACTACTATACATTCGCCGTCTCTTAAACTTAATTTTTTCTTCCTAACATCAAGGTAGCAATTTCTAATAGCATCAAAACCACCAAAAACTGTTTTGTTTTTACTAAATCCTTTTATCTTAACTGGATCTTCATAAGAATATTCCCATCCCCAAGCAATTGGTGAGGAAAGTTTTTTTGTATGAATATCCTTAGTTAATATTGATAATTCTTTTTTATAATCTATAAAAACAGCAAGTCCAATTGCTTTAATTTTTTTGCCCTTAAATTTTGCATTTTTTTTGGCATATTTAAGATATCTTTTTTCAATATCTTTATCTGATAATATTAATTTCCATAGCCTGTTAAGATTATCATCACTTTCATCATATTTTGTATATCTATTTTGTTTAAAATTACTTAAAGATTGAGCTACCTGCTTTTTTTGTTTCTCCGTAGTTTCTATAATATGAAATCTTTTAAAACCTTTGTAATCATAAAATTTTGATTTTATATCTACAATCTTATCTACTATTGAAATTTTCCATTGAAATTTAAGATTATCTTCTTTTAATTCAAAAATCTTTTTGTTTTCACTAAAAGTACCTCTTGAAAGAACATTAAAATTTTTGTCAAATCGGTGATATTCATCAATATTAAAAACATAATATACAGGACCATCACCTCTTAGATCATCAATTAAAAATGAATAATTCCAGAAAAAAGTTCCACTATATATATAATCTTCCAGAGGTTTTTTTTCTTTTTTATTTATGTCCAATGCAGATTTTAGAGAAACATTAATTGTTTCATTCTGTTTTTTTTCAACTTTAATATACTTATTTTCTTCAAATTTTTTAATTGCAGATCTTATTTTCTCTTGCTCATCTGTTTTAGCTTGTGTAAATTCATATCTTCTGTATCCACTGTAATCATAAAATTTAGATTTAATATCTACAATCTGGCTTGATAAAGATATTTTAAATAAAAATTTTTGATTATCTTCACTAGTTAAATGATATACATCCGTATTATTGTTTCTTATAACTTTGTAACTACCTTTTGAAACGACTTTATATTCTTTATTTACTCTATAAAATTTATCGACATTAAATAAATAATAAACAACTCCATCACCCCTCAGGTCATTCATCTTTAACTGTATGAAATCCCAATAAGCAGTATTATTTCCAACTACATATTTTACTTTTTTATTAATTTTAAACCCAGATTTTAAAGAACTATCTTCATTTGCATCTACTTTTGCATAATTATTATTATTTTTATAATCATAAATTGATTTATATATAATATTTTCATCTTCATTTGTTACTGATGCAAACTGATATCTTCTATACCCTTTGTAATCATAAATTTTAGATTTTATATCTACTATTTGATTAGTTGGGGAAACTTTCCATAAAAACTTTCGATTTTCTTCCTTTAATTCAAATACATATTTATTTTTTGTACATTTGAAGGTACCTTTTGAAATAACTTTATAATTTTTATCTAGTCTATAATACTGATTAGTCCCGTGTAAATAATATCTTGAATTATCTACCCATGGTTTTCGAAAACTATAATAAACAATTCCATCTCCTCTCAAATCATTAATTTTAGATGATTTAAGAAAAAAGGATGCTCCTAAGTAATCCATTCCTGGTCCCTCTCTGTCATCTATTCCTTTTTTTTTACTGCAGTCTGTAAATTTAATATTTTTATCTTTTTTGTTAATTTCAATACCTGAAGTTAACGATTCAGAATATGCGAATGTATTTATGTAAAATAAAAACATAAATACAACATGTACAAGCAGATTTAATATTCGCATCATTCAATTATCTTATCAAAAGTTTATAGAATTTTATAGGATCAAACCTTAGTCAGACATAAATAATTAAATAAATTTATCTGTTTTTTTGTTGAAATTTTAAATTATACTTATAAAACCTTGCTCACGGAGAGATGGCTGAGCGGTTGAAAGCACCGGTCTTGAAAACCGGCAAAGGGGCAACTCTTTCCTGGGTTCGAATCCCAGTCTCTCCGCCATTAAAGTGGTTTAAAATTAAAAAAACTTTTATAAATTTTATTCATATTTTGTTTTTTTATATTATTAAAATTCTTGTTCAATTTTATTAAATCTTCATCGCTTAAATTAACAAATTTTTCTAATTCTAATAGCTCCTCATTTGTCATATCATTAATAATACTCTTTACAAATGAAGAAATAAGAACATCCATTTCCTTAGTTCCTCTGTAGGATGCCCTGTAAATAATTCTTTTTTTAATATCATCTTTATTTATTTTCATAAATCTATATTTATTCTATCTATGAATGATTATGAATATCTTTTATCAGATATTTCAATTTTAAAAGGTGTTGGCAAATCCTTAGTTAACAAATTTAAACGTAAAAACATAAATACAATTTTTGATTTAATATTGAGCTTACCAACTAAATATATAGATAGATCAATAGAAACAAAAATTAAGGATCTTCATATAGGAAAAATACAAACTGTTACAATATTCGTCGAAAAATATAACTTTCCCAGATTAAGAAATCTTCCAAATAAAGTTATATGTTCAGATGATACAGGAAAATTAGATTGTATTTTTTTTAACTCATATGAAGGTTATATTAAAAAAATTCTCCCCTTAAAAAAATATATTACCATAAGTGGTAAGATAGGTTTTTTTAGAGGAAGATACCAAATTACAAATCCTAGTCATGTAAATACTGATAAAAATAAGATTAAGAAAATACATTCAAATTATAGTTTAACAGAGGGAATTTCAGATAATATTTTTAATAAAACCATAAATGAAGCTTTAAACAACTTACCAAAAATGAACGAATGGCTTAATCCTGAAGTTTTAAAAAAATTTGATAATATCAGCTGGAATGAAGCAATTTTAAACTTACATAATCCGAAAAAAGAAGTTAAAGAAAAAAAATATATTAATAGACTAATTTTTGATGAAATTTTATCAACTTTTTTAATTAATTCAAATATTAAAAAAAATTTCAAAAGAAAAAAAAAAATACCTAAAAAGATTAATTTTGATTTATCAAGTTTTGTTGAAAAAAATATAGGTTTTAAATTAACCATAGATCAAAATAGAGCAATTAATGAGATTAATAATGACATTTCATCTAATAAAAGAATGTTTAGACTATTACAAGGTGATGTTGGAAGTGGAAAAACTATTGTATCAATAATATCAGCTCAAAATGTTATTTTTAATAATTATCAAGTAGCATTTATGGCGCCAACAGAAATACTAGCTAAACAACACTTTAATTTATTTAAAAAGATTTTTGGAGAAACATCTAAAGCAAATTTATTAACAGGTAAAACTGAGTATAAAAAAAGAAAAGATATTTTAAAAAGACTAGAAAATAACGAAATTAAAATAGTTTTTGGAACTCATGCGCTTTTTCAAAACAAAGTCAAATTTAAAAAATTAGGCCTTATTATAATTGATGAACAACATAAATTTGGTGTTAATCAAAGAAAAAAATTATCTGGGAAAGGAGGTTCAAATTGTGATGTATTAGTTATGTCTGCTACACCCATACCTAGAACAATGATGATGACTCTCTATGGTGATATGGATGTTACATTAATTAAATCAAAACCAAAAAATAGAAAAGAAATTGAAACCTATACTAAAGATATTAATAAAATTGATGATGTAATAAATTTTATAAAGAGAGAAATTATTAATAATAACCAAATCTTTTGGGTTTGTCCTTTGATTGAAGAATCAAAAAAAGTTGATCACCAATCATCTATTGCAAGATATAAATATTTAACCAAAATTTTTAAAGATAAAGTTGGGTTAATACATGGATCTTTAGATAAAAACGATAAAGATCAAATTTTAGAAAAATTCTTAAATAATAAAATTAAGGTACTTGTTTCTACGACAGTTATAGAAGTTGGTATAGATTTTCCTAATGCAACAGGCATAGTTATTGAGGACTCAAACAAATTTGGTTTATCGCAACTTCACCAACTAAGAGGTAGAGTTGGAAGAGGTACAAAACAATCTTATTGTATCCTTTTATTTAAATCTTCATTAAGTGAGAACGCTAGAAAAAGACTGAAAATTTTGAAATCTTCAACTGATGGTTTTTTAATTGCTGAAGAAGATCTAAAACTTAGAGGATATGGAGATCTTTTAGGTTTTCAGCAAAGTGGACAAAAAACTTTTAGGCTAGCTGACCCTATATTGAATGAAGATCTTTTTATTTTGGCTGAAAAAGAAATTAATAATATTGAAAAAGATAATGGTAAATTGTCTAAATATAATTCATTACTTAAACTATACGATCGTGCTGATATAGTTAATGAATTAATTTAATTATTATTTTTGTTTTCACTTGTACCTGCGGAAACTATAAACCTAGATGCTTCTTCAAAAGTCATATCTAAATATTTAATTTCATTTTTTGGAAACATAATCAAAAAGCCACTTGTTGGATTTGGAGTAGTTGGCACAAATACATTCACCAACTCTGAATTAGTTTTTTTTGCTATTTCTCCTTCATTATCTTTAGTGGCAAACCCGACAGCCCATATACCTTTTCTTGGATATTCTACAAGAACAACACCTTTTTTTTGTGATCTTTTTTGAGGTGCAAATGTTTCTGTTAATTGACCTATTGCTGAATATATTGATCTTAAAATTGGAATACGCTTAAGTAAATCATTAAATATTTGTAAAATTTTTTTTCCTATAAAAGATAACGACAAACCCCCTATAATAGTTATAAAAAATATAGTCACTATAATTTCAAGTCCTGGGATCTTAAATGGAAGATAATAATTTGGATTTAACTCTTTAGGCAATAGGTTTGAAGACACATCTATAATAAACAATGTCAGGTATAAAGTTAGACCTATTGGAATTAATACTACAATCCCTGTTATAAAATAGTTTCTTAATCTTGCAAAAAACGAAATTCTTTTTCTTTTAAATGTAGACATATTAACTATAGCTTGAATATATAACAAATAAAATTGCTATAATAAATAAAGCAATTAAAATTTTATTATTAAGGTTCATGGTTGAATTTATATTTATCTATATTAAAAATATCGATTAATGAATAGAAGAAAATTTATTAATTTAATTGGCTGTAGTTGCTTGTCTTTTGGACTTCATTCTTGCACTTCTGCGCCAATAACTGACAGAAAACAGTTAAAATTGATTCCTGAGTCAAAACTAAATGCTCAAGCAGCAGCTATATACGAAAAAGTAAAAGAAAAAGAAAAACTGAGTGATGATCTAAAAACATTAAATGAAATAAAAGAAATTGGAAAAAAAATAGAGACTTCTGTTAACGCTTATTTTGAACGAGAAAATTTAACTAATCCAACTTCAAATTTTAACTGGGAGTACATACTAATTGAAAGTAAACAAAAGAATGCATGGTGCATGCCAGGTGGAAAGATTGCGGTTTATACAGGCATACTTGATATCACAAAAAATACAAACGGCTTAGCGGCAGTAATGGGTCATGAAATTGCTCATGCAGTAGCAAAACACTCTGTGGAGAGAGCAAGTCGTGGTGTTCTACTTCAAACTGGTACTAGTTTAATTGATATATTTAGTGGTGGAGCCTTAAGTCAAATAAATAGATCGACCGGAATGGACACTGTTGGATTAATTTCATCAATTGGTATTATGAATCCATTTAATAGAAAACAAGAAAGCGAAGCAGATTATCTTGGAATGATTTTTTCTTCATTATCTGGTTATGATATTAGAGAAACAGAAAAAATTTGGGAAAGAATGAAAGAAGCTAACAAAGGTAAAGAGCCCCCTCAATTTATGAGCACTCACCCATCTTCATCAAATAGAATAAAAAATATTCAACAATGGCTTAATGAAATTATTATTAAATATCCACCGATTATTTAAATTAGTGGTGAGCCGTGATGGACTCGAACCATCGACCCATTCCTTAAAAGGGAATTGCTCTACCAACTGAGCTAACGGCCCAACGCGGGTTCTTATAATGAATTTTTTTTTTTAATCAACGCGAAAAATTACAAAATGCCTGAATATTTATTATAGAAATCATCAAAAGTGCCATTTTTTATATGTTTTCTTATTTGTGACATAAGTTCTTGGTAAAAATTGATATTATTTAAAGTCAACAACATAGATCCAAGCATTTCATTAGTATTAAATAAATGATTCAAATAATTTTTAGAATACTTGTTTAAATCAAATTTTGTTACATTTTCATCTATTGGATTATTATCTGATTTGTATTCAGAATTTCTTATATTTATTTTTCCTTTCCAAGTAAATGCCAATCCATTTCTTCCAGATCTGGTAGGTAATACGCAATCAAACATATCTACACCTCTTTTTACAGCTCCCAATATATCTGATGGTGTTCCAACACCCATTAAATATCTTGGTTTATTTTCAGGCATAAATTCTTTTAATACATCTAAAACATTAAACATTTCAATTTGAGTTTCACCTACGGCTAATCCACCTACTGCAAATCCATCAAATCCTATTTCTTTTAATGATTGAATTGATTTTATTCTCAGGTCATCAAATAAACCACCTTGAACAATTCCAAATAGAGCTTTGTGGGGGTTTGAACCAAATCTTTTTTTTGATCTTTCAGCCCAATGCATCGAAATGTCCATTGAATTTTTTATAAACTTATAATCGTTTGTTTTTTTAGGACATTCATCCATAACCATAATTATATCTGAATTTAATCCTAATTGTATTTTTATACTTTCTTCCGGACTTAATATAAATTTTTTTCCATCAATGTGAGAATTAAAAATTGCTCCAATTTCTCTGTCAATTTTATTTAATTTCGAGAGAGACATTACTTGGAACCCTCCTGAATCAGTTAATATTGGTAATGAACAATTCATAAAATTATGAAGTCCACCTTGTGATTTTACTCTTTCTAAACCTGGTCTAATCATTAAATGATAAGTGTTTGATAGAATAATTTGAGCACCTGTTTTGATTATATCATTAATAAATGCACCCTTTATTGTGGCTTGAGTGCCCACTGGCATAAAGACTGGAGTATCTATATTGCCTCTATGTGTTTGTATTTGACCTAATCGAGCATAACCATCTTTTTTTATGACATTAAAAGAAAATTTTTTTAATGACATTAAAAAAATATTTATTCAGATCTAAAACTAATAATTTTATCTGGATTTGAAACAGAACCGTTAGGACCATCACCTTTAGTAATTTTGTCTATATTTTCCATACCTTCAATAACTTTTCCAAAAACTGTATATTGCCTATCTAAATGTGGAGCTGCTTCAAAGCAAATAAAAAATTGACTATTTGCACTATTTGGATCAGATGATCTTGCCATTGATAATGTTCCACGGACATGTGGTATGTCATTGAATTCAGCTTTTAAGTCTGGTAAATCAGATCCACCCATTCCCGCTCTTTGTAAATTAAAATTATTATCTGATGAGTTTCCAAATTTAACATCGCCTGTTTGAGCCATAAAACCATCTATCACTCTATGAAATACAACATTATCATATTTTCCTGAATTTGCTAATTCCATAATTCTGTTAACATGATTAGGCGCAACATCAGGAAATAATTCTATTTTTACATTACCACTTTTTAATTTTAAAATCATAATATTCTCCTTTGCATTAATGTTTGTAAAATTTATTAAAACTAAAAAAAAAAAGATTTTAATTATTATTCTCATAATTTACTTTTTATCTCTTTAATGACACTCTTTGTAATAAATTTTTTTAAATTACCATTTAAAGATGCTATTTCTTTAACTAATCTTGAAGAAATAACTTGATTATCTACATCAGACATTAAAAAAACAGTTTCGATTTTTTCATTCAATTTTCTATTCATTCCAGCCAACTGAAACTCATATTCAAAGTCCGATACAGCTCTTAAACCTCTCAATATAACCTTCGATTTAAATTTTTGACATAATGTGGTTGTTAATGAGGAAAATTTGATTACTTTAATTTTTTTTGATGAAATTTTCATATCTTTGTGCAAGGAATTTTTAATAAGCTTTATTCGTTCTTCAGTTGAGAACAGGTGGCTCTTTCCACCAACCTCTGAAACAGCTACGATAAGTACGTCAAATAAATTTAATCCTTTTTTAATGACATCAATATGGCCATAAGTAATTGGATCAAATGTACCAGGGTAAATTGCAATATTCTTCATAAATTAAATAAAATTATCATCAATTTTAATTGCAGAAACTACTTTTTCATTATTAGAAAGTTTAATAATTCTTACTCCCTGTGTATTTCTACCAGCTATTCTAATTTCTTTAACACTAGTTCTTATAACTTTACCTTTATCTGTAGATATAATTATATCGTCCTCTGCTGAAACAGGAAATGATGATGAGACGTTGCCATTTCTTTGAGAGGTAACAATATTGATTATCCCTTTTCCTCCCCTATTTGTAACTCTATAGTCAAAATGTGGTGTTTTTTTTCCATATCCATTTTCAGTGACTGACAATATGAACTTTTCTGCTGATTTTTTATCTATATTTTTTTTCATATTTTTTTTAATGTGATTAATAATTGATAAGGAAACAATTTTATCATTTTCAGATAAATTTATTCCTTTTATACCTTTTGACGATCTGCCTTTAAATACTCTAAGTTTACTGGACTCAAATCTAATAGATTTGCCTGATTTTGTGCTCAATATAATGTCTTGATCATTTCTACAAATTTGAACACCAGCAATTTTATCGCCAGTGTCCAATTTAATTGCTATTTTGCCAGCTGAATTAATCGAACTGAAGTCATCTAGATTATTTTTTCTAATCTTACCGTTACTTGTAACAAATATTAAATGATAGTCTTTTTTTTCTGATATATCCTCTGGAAATGGCATTATCGAGCTTATAGTTTGATGATTTTTCCACTGAAGTAAATTTGAGACAGATTTACCTTTTGAAATAGATGATCCAACTGGAATTTTCCAAGCCTTCAACCTGTAAACTAAACCCTCAGATGAAAAAAATAAAACCTGAGTATGAGTGTTAACTGACAATGTTTGAACAACAGAATCTTCATCTCTTGTTTTAATACCAGCCTTTCCTTTTCCACCTCTTTTTTGTTGTTTAACACTACTAAGCGCACCTCTTTTAATATAACCTTGGAGCGTAACAGTAATTATAACAGCTTCTTTTTGAATAGTTTCTTCAATATTGTAATTTAGAACTGCATCAATTATTTGTGTTTTTCTTTTTGAAGCATATTTTTCTTTAATTTCCTTAAGCTCTGAGCTCATTACTTTATACAATTCCTTTTTAGAAGATAGTATTTTTTTATATTGAGTAATTAATGCTACTAACTTTTTTAGTTCAACTTCAATTTCATTTATTCCCAAGGCAGTTAATTTTTGCAACCTAAGTTCTAATATTGCAATAACTTGATCAGTTGAAAACTTATAAGATGTTTTTGATTTTTTACTTTCAATTAAATTAACTAATTTGCCCGACTTTTTAATAGACCATGCAGATTTTAATAATTTAATTTTAGCATCTTCTGGCGTTGATGAATTACGAATAATTTTAATTATTTTGTCTAAGTTGTCTATTGTTACAGATAAACCAATTAATATATGCGCTCTATCCTCAGCTTTTTTTAAATCAAACTTTGTTGCTTTTGTTATTACTTCTTCTCTGAATTCAATAAAACATTCTAAAAACTTTTTTAGTCCACAAGGTTCTGGTTTTTTGTTTACTATAGCTAATGAGTTAAATCCAAAAGAACTTTCTATCGATGTATATTTATATAACTGTCGTTTTATAGTTTCTGGTTCAACTCCTTTTTTTAAATCTATTACAACTCTAATTTCTTTTATGCCTCTTGACTCATCTCTGATATCATTTATACCCTCAATTTTCTTATCTCTTACAAGTTCAGCGATCCTCTCATTTAAAATTGATTTGTTAACTTGATACGGTATTGATGATATAATCAGTCGTTCTCTTCCATTTTTAATTTGTTCAGTAGATATCTCTCCTCTTATCTTGAAGGAACCTCTTCCATCTTTATATCCTTGTTTAATTATATCCTTTCCTATAATAATACCACCCGTGGGAAAATCGGGTCCTGGTATTAATTTCATTAATTGGTTTAATTTAATATCTTTATTTTCAATTACAGCTAATGTAGCATCTATAACTTCACCTAGATTATGAGGAGGAATACTAGTTGCCATTCCTACAGCTATACCACCAGCACCGTTAACTAAAAGATTTGGATATTGTGCTGGAAGAACTTCAGGCTCCTTTTCTGTTTCATCATAGTTGCTTTTAAAATCTACAGTATCTTTATTAATCTCATTAACTAAATGTTGTGAAACTTTTGATAATCTACTTTCAGTATATCTCATTGCAGCAGGTGGATCTCCATCAACAGATCCAAAGTTCCCTTGACCTTCTACCAGAGGAAGACTCATGGAAAAATCTTGGACCATTCTAACAAGCGCATCGTACACAGCCTGATCTCCATGTGGATGGTATTTACCTATGACATCTCCCACAACTCTCGCAGATTTTCTAAATTGTTTTGACCAATCAAACCCACCTTTGTGCATTGCGTAAATAATTCTTCTATGAACTGGTTTTAAACCATCTCTTACATCTGGCAAGGCTCTACTTACAATTACGCTCATTGCGTAAGATAAGTAGGAAGATTTCATCTCCTCATATATTGGTCGAGAAATAGGTTTTTCTGAAAATCTATTAACTTCTGTTAACTGATCTTTTTTCATTAAAATGGAATTTCGTCATCTAAATCGTTGTTATTTTGCTGATTTGTCTGATCAAAATCATTGTTTTTATTTTGAGAAGTGCTTGCAATATTATTTGAATTAGACCCACCCAACATAGTTAATGTCGAATTATAACCCTGTAAAATAATTTCTGTTGAATATTTATCTTGTCCAGTTTGCTCATCCTTCCATTTCCTGGTAGACAATTGGCCTTCAATATAAACTTGCGCTCCTTTTTTTAAATATTGCTGAACAACATTTACCAGACCTTCATTGAATACAACTATACGGTGCCACTCTGTCTTTTCTTTTTTTTCTCCTGAATTTCGATCTTTCCAAGATTGACTTGTTGCTAAACTTAGCCTAGCGACACTTTTTCCATTAACCATTTGTTTAACCTCTGGATCTGCCCCTAGTCTGCCAATTAATTGAACTTTATTTAAACTTCCTGCCATAAATTAGTAATTTAAAGAATTTTTACTATAACACATTTTACCTTGAATATTAATTTTATTAATCTAAAGCAACTAAATAATGCTTAAAAAGATCCACATAAAAGGTGCAAAAGAGCACAATTTAAAGAATATATCTTTAGAGATTCCAAAAGATAAATTTGTGGTCATAACTGGTCTATCTGGATCAGGTAAATCTTCATTAGCTTTTGATACAATATATGCTGAGGGTCAAAGAAGATATGTTGAGAGCTTATCTGCTTATGCAAGACAATTCTTGGATAAAATGAAAAAACCCAATGTGGATTTTATTGAAGGTTTGAGTCCTGCGATTTCTATAGAGCAAAAAAATACATCAAAAAACCCGAGATCAACGGTTGCTACAGTAACTGAGATTTATGATTATATGAGGGTTCTTTACGCTAGAGCAGGTACACCCTTTTCACCATTTACTGGGAAACCTATTGTTTCACAAACAATAAGTCAAATTGTCGACAGAATTAAACAACTTCCTAAAAAATCAACAATTTTTTTATACTCACCAGTGGTTAGAGGTAGAAAGGGCGAGTATAGAAAAGAAATTTTATCTTTTAAAAAAAGAGGTTTTAGAAAAATACAAATTGACAACAAAGTATATGATATTGATAAAGCTCCTGATCTAAATAAAAAGTTAAAACATGATATATCAATATTAATTGATAGAATTGTAATTAATTCATCTTTAGGAAATAGATTGGCAGAATCGGTCGAGACAGCTGTTAATTTATCTAACGGTTTATTATTTGTTGAATATGAAGATGAAACACTACCCAAACAATATCGAAAAATTGAAAAAATTATTTTTTCTACAAAATTTGCATGTCCAGAAAGTGGATTTACAATTGAAGAAATCGAACCTAGATTATTTTCGTTTAATAGTCCTTATGGTGCTTGTGAGGAATGTGAAGGAATAGGTATTAAATTAAATGTTGACCCAAAACTTGTGATTTCAGATGAAAAGAAAACCATATCTGAAGGAGCAATTGTTCCATGGGCAAAATCTACATCACTTTATTACGCTCAAACTTTAGCATCACTGGCAAAACACTATAAATTTTCTTTAGATGAAAAATGGAAAAATATTCCGAAAAAGATAAAAGATATTATTTTATATGGCTCCGATGATGAAGAAATTAAGTTTTCATACGATGATGGTTATGAAAAATATTCGCACAAAAAAACCTTTGAAGGTGTGATTAATAACTTAGAAAGACGTTATTTAGAGACTGATAGTGAGTGGATGAGAGAAGAAATTTCGCAATATCAATCAGATACAAAATGTGAAAAATGTAATGGTTATAGATTAAAAGATGAGGCACTCTGTGTTAAAATCGACGATATTAATATAAGTCAAGTAACCGAAAAATCAATAATTGAAGCTAAGGAATGGTTTTCCTCATTAGAGACAAAGCTTGATTCTACAAGATTAAAAATTGCACAACATATACTTAAAGAAATAAATGAAAGATTAGATTTTCTTTTAAATGTTGGTTTAGACTACTTAACTTTATCTAGAGAGTCAGGAACTCTATCTGGTGGAGAATCTCAAAGAATAAGATTAGCATCACAAATTGGATCTGGGTTAACCGGAGTATTATACGTGCTAGATGAACCTTCTATAGGATTGCATCAAAAAGATAATATTAAATTAATAGATGCTTTAAAGAGGTTACGAGATCTTGGAAATACTGTAATTGTAGTTGAACATGATACTGAGACAATGGAAAATTCAGATCACATTATAGACCTTGGGCCTGAGGCTGGTCACAAAGGTGGTGAAATTGTAGCTGAAGGAACGTGTGACGAGATCAAAAAAAATAATAATAGTATTACAGGAAAATATCTTTCTAATAAAAGCTTCATACCAGTTCCAAAACAAAGAAGAATAGCTAAACACGGAAGATATCTCGAAATACAAAATGCATCTGGAAATAATTTGAAAAATGTTAATTTAAAAATACCCCTAGGCGCTTTTACATGTGTAACAGGGGTATCAGGTAGTGGTAAATCGACCTTAATACTTCAAACACTTTTTAACGCACTAAATCTATACTTGAATAATAATAAAACTAGAAAAATTCCTTTACCATTTAAAGGAATTAAAGGAATTGAGTTAATTGACAAAATAATTGATATAGATCAATCTCCTATCGGAAGAACACCAAGATCTAATCCAGCAACATATACTGGTGCTTTTGGACCTATAAGAGATTGGTTTACAAATTTACCAGAGTCTAAAAGTAGAGGTTATAAACCTGGTAGATTTTCTTTTAATGTTAAAGGTGGAAGATGTGAGGCTTGTGAAGGTGATGGAGTAATAACTTATGAAATGCATTTTTTACCTGATGTATATATAACCTGTGATGATTGCAAGGGGAGCAGGTATAACCGTGAAACACTTGAAATTAAATTTAAGGGTAAAAATATTTCAGATGTTCTAAATATGACTGTTGATGAAGGATGTGATTTTTTTGAAAACATAAATACTATTAGAGGCAAACTACTTACCCTTAAAAAAGTTGGTTTAGGGTATATAAAAATAGGACAACAGGCAACAACGTTATCAGGTGGAGAAGCACAAAGGATAAAGCTTGCAAAAGAATTATCAAAAAGATCAACAGGTAGAACAGTATATATATTAGATGAGCCTACGACGGGATTACACCAACACGATATAAAGAAATTATTGGAGATATTACATACTTTTGTTGCAACAGGAAATACAGTTATTGTCATTGAGCACAACCTTGACGTAATTAAAACTGCAGACCATATTATTGATATTGGTCCGGATGGAGGAGTAAAAGGTGGTGAAATTATCGCAGAAGGCAAGCCTGAGGATATAGTCAAAATAGACACAAGTTATACAGGAAAATTTTTAGCACCATTATTAATTTCTAAATATAAAAAAATTGCCTAAATTTATAATTCATTGTATAAAATTAGCATGACAAGTATTTTACAGTCCTTATCTAAAACAATTCATTTTTCTCTTGCATTAGCAATAATACTATTTTTGGGACTATATTTTTTAAATGGTGGATTTGATATTGATACTCTATTTTGGAGTTGGCTATTTAGATATATCCATGTAATTGTCGGAATAATGTGGATTGGATTACTCTGGTATTTTAATTTTGTACAAATACCTAATATGGCCAAAATTCCAGACGAACAAAAACCTGCTATAGGAAAAGTAATAGCACCTTCTGCTTTATTTTGGTTTAGATGGGCAGCTCTATTTACAATTATATCAGGATTAATTTTAGCTTACATAAACGGATATGTTCATGATGCCATGACACTAGGAATTACTTCTGGAGGAGGAAAAAGTACTGCAATAGGGATTGGAATGTGGCTAGGATTAATAATGGCATTTAATGTTTGGTTTGTGATATGGCCAAATCAAAAAAGAGCTTTGGGCATTGTTGATGTAGATGCTGAAACAAAAGCAAAATCTGCAAAGACAGCAATGCTGTTTTCTAGAACAAATACTTTATTGTCATTACCAATGCTTTTATCCATGGTCGCAGCACAAAACTTATATTAGTTTTTTTCTTCTTCTTCTTTTTTTACTACAGTATAATGGTCAACTTTAAGTTTAACTAAAATAGGATTAGCTATGTATATAGAAGAATATGTACCTATAATGACACCTAAAATCATTGCAAATGAAAAACCTCTTAAAATTTCACCACCAAGAAAAAATATTGAAAGTAATGCTAATAATGTTGTGACAGAGGTTAAAATTGTTCTTGATAAAGTTTCATTTATTGATTGATTAGATAAATCAAAAATATTTAAATCTATATATTTTCTAAGATTATCACGAACTCTATCAAAAATTACAACAGTATCATTCATTGAATATCCAACAATAGTTAGAACAGCGGCAACAATTGATAAATTTATTTCTAAAGATAAAAATGAAAATATTCCTAAAGTTATGATTATATCATGAAATAGAGCAATAATTGCTCCCAAACTAAATTGCCATTCAAATCTAATCCAAATATAAAATAACATTGCAGCCAAGGATAAAGAAATTGCTATGATACCAGATTTTAACAGTTCAGAACTAATTTTTGGTCCTACATTTTCAACTCTTCTAAAATTTATATTTGGAAATGATTTTGAAACAATATTTTTAAGGTTGCCTATAAATTCTGGATCATTCAAGTTTTGTTTTTGAAATTTTATTATATAATCTTTATCATTACCGAAATTTTTAACAGTTAAATTTGGTAAATTGGTTTTACTGAATACATCTCTAACTTTGGAAACTGAATGTTCAGATGTTTCGATTCTGATTTCAATTAATGTGCCTCCTTTGAAATCAACTCCATAATTAAGACCTTTAAAAAAAAGAAAACATAGTGATATAATTATTAGAATAGCTGAAATGTAACCAAAGTGTTTGTAATATCTATTAAATTTTATTTTGCCCATATTGTTTATATTATTTTTTCTTTATCTTTATTTGATTTTACATAAATAGAGCTTAATAATCTTGCAATAAAATATACTGAAAATAATGTAGTTACTATTCCGATTCCTAATGTTACCGAAAACCCTTTAATTGGACCCGATCCCATTAAAAATAAAATTACTGCAGCAATTAAAGTAGTTATATTGGCATCTATAATAGCTGTTCTTGACTTTATATATCCATTATCAAATGCCACCATTTGATTATTTTCGTTATAAATTTCCTCTTTTATTCTTTCGAAAATTAGAACATTAGCATCAACGGCCATTCCTACAGTAAGAATTATTCCTGCGATTCCAGGGAGGGTTAATGTTGCGCCAAATAATGTGAGTATACCGGTAAGTAAAAATAAATTAGTAATTAGTGTTAAATTGGCTATAAGACCAAATACTCTATACTTATAAAACATAAAAAGAACTACTAAACCAAAACCTACAATTAAGGATATTATTCCCGCTTTTATTGAGTCTTTACCTAAATCTGGACCAACCGATCTTTCCTCTATTATATTCATTGGTGCAGGTAAGGCTCCGGATCTAAGTAGTAAAGCTAAATCGGTAGCTGACTGAAATGTAAAATCACCACTTATCTGCCCAGATCCTCCAACAATAGGCTCTCTTATAGATGGAGCGCTAATTATTTTACCATCTAAAATAATAGCTAATTGTTTTCCAACATTTTCGGTTGTGGCTTTTGCAAATTTTTTGGAACCTACCCTATCTAAAGTAAAAGATACAATTGTTTGATTATTTTGTGTATCCATTCGAGGCTTTGCATCAATAAGATTGTCACCATTTAATATTATTCTTTTACTAACTATTGCCTGATCAAGATTGTTGTCAAATTTAAGTATTTCAGTTCCAAAACTGTCATTTTCGTTAGAAGAAACAAATTGAAAAGTTAAATTTGCTGTTTTACCAAGAAGAGATTTTATTCTGGCAGGATCATCCAGTCCAGGAAGTTCCACTAGTATTCTATTATTACCTCGTTTTAATATATTAGGTTCATTTGTTCCAGTCTCATCAACTCTTCTTCTTACTATTTCAACGGCTTGATCTAAAGAAGAAGTATTAAGTAAAACAATTCCATATTCTGATAAATAGATGGAAAAGTAATTGTTATTATTTTCAACGTTATATTGATAAGATTTAAATTTTTCAAAATAAGGATTAATATCACTTTCTTTATTTTCTAAAATTTCACGTACTTGATCAACAGATGAAACATCGCTTTCAAAAAATATTTTATTATTTTCTATTAAAAAATTTTTTGCTTTGATTGATTTATCATTAAATATTTTCTTTAAATCAATTAATTTTATTTGAAGTGTTTGAGAAATGATTGGTTGATTATCAATTTCTAATAATAAATAAGAACCACCTTGCAAATCTAAACCAAGATTTATTTTATTTTTAATAAAATTATCATCAAACTTAAATAAGTTGGATAGAGAAAAATATATTAAAACTAAGGTGATTATAAGTACAGTTATAATTTTAATTTTGGAAAAATATAACACTTAATATATTAATTATTTTTTTACTTCTTGGGTATTTGCTAATGCCTGAATTCCAGTTGCTTTAACAATTTCAACTTTAACATTTTCTGAAATTATAACTTCAGCTTTTTCTGCATCAATAATTCTTTCTATTGTTCCAACAATTCCACCAGTTGTGATGACTTTATCTCCTCTTTTTAAATTATCTACCATTAATTTATGATCTTTAACTTTCTTTTGCTGTGGTCGAATTAAGAAAAAATAAAAAATTACAAATATTAATATTAACGGTATAAATTGCGCTATTCCTGAATCCATAAATCTCCTAAATAATGAAATTTTTTATACTATATAAATAAATATCTCAACTGCTAATTGGCAAAATTTTATCTATATTATTCATATATGGTCTAAGAGCATCAGGAATATTTATAGATCCATCTTCAGTTTGATAATTTTCTATAATAGAAATCAGTGTTCTTCCAATCGCAAGACCACTTCCATTAAGAGTTCCGGTAAATACATTTTCATTTTTAGAGTTTTTATATTTTGAATTCATTCTTCTTGATTGAAATGTTCCACAGGAAGAACAACTAGATATCTCTCTATATTTTTGTTCCGATGGAAGCCAAACTTCGATATCATAAGTTTTCTCTGCGCTAAATCCCATATCACCCGAACATAAAATAATTTTTCTATATGGTAGTTTTAATTTATCTAATATCATTGTTGCACAATTGGTCATTCGTTCTAGCTCTTCTGAACAATTTTCGGGTTCAACTATACTAACTAATTCAACCTTATAAAATTGATGTTGACGTATCATTCCTTTAGTATCTTTACCATAACTACCCGCTTCTTTACGGAAACATGGTGTTGATGCAACTAACCTAATCGGCAGATCACTTTGTTTTAAAATTTGATTTTTAACCATATTTGTTAAAATTACTTCTGCTGTAGGAATAAGAAATTTTCTACCATCATTTATTTCTAGTTTGATTTCGAACTGATCATTTTCAAATTTTGGTAATTGACCTGTGCCATACATTGTACTTTCCGATGCTATTAAGGGAGGAGATATTTCTCTATATCCATTTTCTAATGTATGAATATCTAACATAAAATTAGATAATGCCCTCTCTAGCATAGCTAATTTGTCTTTAACAAATACAAATCTAGATCCAGTTGTTTTTGAAGCTAAATCAAAATCTAACATGCCAAGTTTTTCTCCAAGCTCGAAATGAGATTTTTCTTTAAAATTTTTTTTTTGAAGATTTCCTTTGGTTTCAATTATTTTATTATCTTTTTCATTTGAACCATCTGGAACATCATTATGTGGAATATTTGGAATAGAAGAAAGAAGATTTTCTAATTCGGTTTTAATTTTTATTTGTTCATCTGAAAGTTTTTTTATTGATGAAGAAATTTCTTTAGATTTCAAAAACATTTTTTCATCTTTTGACTTAGAAATATTTTTTTTTTCTTTTTCTAAATTTTCTTTATCTTGAATTAGTTTTCTATTTTTCTTGTCTAAATCGAGGATATTATCGATTTTAGTTGTATTATTTCTCTTTGAAATTTTTTTTTTAAAATTTTCAAAGTTATCTCTAATATATTTTATATCATGCATTTTCTTCTTCTCTTTGCCGTTTTAAATTTTTGCTTTCAATTATATTTACTGATAAAATTGACAATTCATACAATAATAATAGTGGTACCGCTAAACCAATTTGTGTAATTGGATCTGGAGGCGTAAGAATGGCGGCTGCAGCAAAAATAATTACTACAACATATTTTCTTCTTTCTTTTAAAAATTTAGCGTCAATAAAACCAACTCTAGCTAATAAACTTAATACTATCGGCAATTGAAAACTTAGACCGAATGCAAAAATTAATTTCATTACTAATGATAAGTATTCATTCACTTTAGCCTCTAACTGAATTGGCAAATTTGTGCTTAAACCTACACTTTCAAATGATAAAAAAAATTTTATAGCAAGAGGCATGATCAAATAGTAAACAAGCATTCCTCCTAATAGAAATAATATAGGTGTTAAAACTAAATATGGCATAATTGCTTTTTTCTCATGTTTATAAAGACCAGGCGCTATAAACTTCCAAATTTGAATAAGAATAAATGGGCTAGTAGCAAAAAATGCGGCAAAAAATGAAACCTTTAAGTAAGTAAGAAAAGTTTCTTGTAATGCTGTAAAAATTAATCTTCTTTCTACGTTGTCATCTTTAACAGCATTTGCATATGGTTCTACCAAAAAACCATAGATATGATCTGAAAAAATATAGCAAATTATAAAAAGAACTGCTAAAAAAATTAACGAAGAAATAAGCCTTCGCCTCAATTCAGTTAAATGACTTATAAAACCTATTTCCTTCTCAGACATTTTTTTTATTATTTAAATTATTTTTTGTTTTATTTTGATTTTCATCATTTTCATCATTTTCATAAATATGTTTAGCTTCATCTTCAATAGATGAAACTTCATTTTGAACATTTGATACATACCTTTTAACAGTTCCAATCCAACTACCAACTTTTTTTAACATTATAGGAAAATCTTTGGGACCTACTACAATAATTGCTATTGAGGCTATTATTAAAATTTCTAACCAGCCAATTTGTGGCATTGGGATTAATTACTATCTTTTGAATCTTTTTTGTCTTCGGAATGATCTTTAGGATTATTATCTTCAATAGTATCTGAAGCCATTCCACTTTTAAAGCTTTTTATACCTTTGGCGACATCACCCATTAAACTTGAGATCTTTCCTCTTCCGAATAAAAGTACTACTAAAATTACAACAATTGCTATTTGCCAAAAACCGATACTCATATCTTGTTTATATACTTAATATTTATTTTTTTAAAGGATCTTTTTCAGAAATTTCATCTTTTGTTAAAGTGTCTTGAAGCATTTCATCTATATTAGAGTAAATATCTTCCTTTTTTCCTTCCTGTTTTTCTTTATAAAATTTTCCAGTTCCAAATATAGATCTTTCAATTGATGTAGGATCGATTAATCCAGCAGCACCTAATTCATCGACTGTTGGTAAATCAGAAAGTTTTTGTAGATTGAAATGACTTAGAAAATCATCAGTTGTTACATATTGAATTGGTTTTCCAGGAACGTCTTTGCGACCACCTGGTTTAACCCAATTTAGCTCCATAAGTATTTCTAGTGTATTTGTGCCAAAAGCAACACCTCTAATATCCTCTATTTCAGCTCTGGTTACTGGTTGATGATAAACAATAATTGATAAGGTTTCTACTGCCGCTTTAGATAGTTTTTTTTCTATTGTTTTTTGTTTAGACAACAAATTTGATAATTTATCAGATGTCCTAAAGGACCATTTATTAGATATACAAACTAAATTAATTCCTCTGTTTGAATAAAAATATTTTAATTTTTCAAGAGCTTTATCGACGTTTATTTTTTTGGTTATTTTATCCTCAATAGCTTCAACATCCAAAGGTATATTTGAAGCAAAGAGAATTGCTTCTATCTCTTTTTCTTGATCAGTTATTTTTGTATCAGGAAATTTTACAATATTATTTTTTTTTGTCTTATTCATTATTTCTTATATATATATCACCAAAAGTTTTTTCTTGTTTCAATTTTACATTGCCTTCTTTTACTAATTCAAGTGATCCTGCAAATATTCCAGCATTTCCAGTTTTTTTCATTTTAATATTATTTTTAAATTCTGATGGAATTAAGTCATTTAAATTTTTCCACTCTGATAATTGGTTTTGAAGTTCTTTGATTCTTTTAATGCCTTCTTCCATTGTAAAGACTGGTAATTTGGGAATATTTATTTTTTGGAAATCCTTTGTTGAAATAATTGTTGCATATGTTTTTAATACATCAAAAAGTTTTAAAGAATATTGAGATAAATTTTTAGAATGAATTTTTGTATTCATTCCTCGTAAAAAAACATCTCGACCTAATCTTTTTCTTTTGAGCATTTGATCTGATAAAAGTCTTATAAGTTCTAATTTTTTTAACTGAAGCTTAAGTCTTTCAGCAATTTCTAGAGCTTTAAACTCTTCTTCATCATCTAAAGGTAAGAGTAGTTTAGATTTTAAATATGTAAGCCAAGTAGCCATTAAAAGATATTCAGATGCAATTTCTAAATTTAAATTTTCTGTTTTTGTAATATAAATATTAAATTGGTCAGCAAGTTTAGTAATTGATATTTCTTCAAGATTTACTTTTTGAGATTTTGCTAGATCTAAAAGTACATCTAAAGAACCTGAGAAATTATTTAGATCCAGTTGAAATTCTTGAGAATCAAAATTTGACATATTTAAATCTAGCTTAAAAGTTTGTAAAATTCAGATGTTTTTTTAATTACAAAATGATTAACTCTTGGTGCTATTTTAGCTAAATTGTGCATTTCTCTCATATTAGCATTACAATGCAAGACTAAGTTGCATCCTGATAAATAAGCTTTTCTCACATTCTCATTAAATGAATATTTTAAAGCTTTCATGGAAATATCATCTGTTATGATCAAGTTTTTAAAACCTATTTTATTTCTGATATATTTTATGCCTTTGATCGAATGTGTAATACATTCTTTTCTATCTAATGCTGTAAAAACAATGTGTGCTGTCATAGCAAAAATAGATTTTTTATTTTTAAAAATTGAAAAGTCATTTTTTTCTAAATACCCTAATGTATTATTAATATAAGGGAGTTTTAAATGTGTATCTTTTTTTGACAAACCATGACCAGGGATATGTTTAATTACGGTTCCGATTTGATTTTGGTGAAATAAATCAATTGTAGTTTTACCAACTTTTTCAATAGTTTTTTTATTATATGAATATGATCTATCACCAATAACTTTGTTAGAAAAACTTCTTCTTAAATCTAATACAGGTACGGTATTTATATTAATTCCAATTAAATTTAAAACATATGAAATTTGATTGATATAAACTTTATAATAAAGATTAAATTTTTTATTATTTTTTTCAATAAGGTCTCCAAAGTATTTTCCTGTAAATATAGAATTATCTATAATACTTTTTAATCTACTTACTCTACCACCTTCTTCATCAATCAATACAGGGTAATTGGAGTCTTTAAATATTTTTTTTATAGATTTAACAAGTTTATTTGTTTGGTTTATATTTTTAATATTTCGTTGAAAAAGAATAATTCCCCAGGGTTTATGTTTTTTAATAAAATTATATTCATTCTTAGATAACTTTTTACCCCTGATGCCACATATAAATGATTTTCTTAATTTAATCGTCACTTTTTAGCAAATCCCAAAAAGAGTATTTTTTTTTATTTGAACTATCCTCATTATTTAAATATTTAACAATATTATCTGTATCATTAAACATTTTTGGTAGTTTTGTCTCGTAATTGTTTAAATTATCATCAATTAAAGTAAGGTTTCTAAAAGTTTTTTTTTTGTTATTGTCAGAAATATAGAATTTTACTGAAAAAAAAATAAATAAAATAATTACAGTAAAAAAAATAAAATATTTAACTTCTTTTAACATTACATTCTTTCTGGTGTTGATGCTCCAATAATTTTCATACCCGATTTGATTACATTTGAGATTGCCTTTAAAAATATTAACTTGTCATCAGAAATTTTTTCATTATCATCAATGAATCTTTTATTTGGACTTTGTTTTCCCAAATTCCAGTAGGAATGAAATAAAGAAGCTAACTCATATAAATAGGTTGGTATTCTGTTTGGTTCTAGTTTTCTGGTAGACATCTCAATACATTTAGGCCATTCAGATATTTTTTTTAGAATTTTTATTTCGTCATCTGAATATTCAAAATCACTTTTTTTTATTTTTAACTCACTTTCTATATTTTTATTAATATTTCTAAATACCGAGCAAATTCTAGCGTAGCTGTATTGAACATAATATAATGGGTTGTCCTTAGATTTTTCTATTACATGATCAAAATCAAAATCAAGCTCAACATCATTGCTTCTATTTAACATAATGAATCTTGTTGCATCCTTACCAACTTCATTAACAAGATCCTCTAGAGTTATATAGTCACCTCTTCTCTTAGACATTTTAAATGGTTTTTTATCTTTAATTAATTTAACTAGTTGGCTTACTTTGCAAATTAATTTAACTTTAGAATTTGATAAAGCATCTACAGATGAAGAAATTCTCTTAATATATCCTGTATGATCAGATCCTAATATATTAATTAAATTATCAAATTTTCTATCTAATTTATTTTTATGATAAGCAACGTCGCTCGCAAAATAGGTCCACGAACCATCAGATTTTTGAAGAACTCTATCTTTGTCATCACCAAATTCTGTTGACTTGAAAAGCAATTGTTCACGTTCAACCCAATTATTGGTATTTTCACTCTCTGGAGCTTTAATTTTTCCTTTATAAACAAATTTATTTTTTTGAAGTAATTCAACAACTTTTTCTACTTCATTATTTTTTACTATTTGTCTCTCACTAACGAAATTATCGTGCTCAATGCCAACACTATTTAAATTGTTTTTTATTATATTCAATGATTCCTCGACAGATAAAACACTCAAATCATTTGAAATTTTTTCAAAATTTTTAAAATCTAAAATTTTATTAGATTTTATAATATTTTTTGCAATGTTAATTATATAATCACCGGGATACAAATCATAATTACTGTCAGGAAAAGTCTCTTTGTATAAGATTTCTCGTATTCTATAATAAACTGATTTAGTGAAATTGGCTATTTGGTTACCATAGTCATTTACATAATATTCTTTTTTAACCTTGTGCTTATTAAATAATAAAAGATTAGAAATGACATCTCCAAGAATTGCACCTCTACAATGGCCAACGTGAAGTGGTCCAGTTGGATTTGCAGATACAAATTCGACTAAATAACTTTTCTTCTCTTCAAATTCATTAACACCATAAGATTTTGAATTCTTTATTACTCTAATAATAAAGTTAGTCCAAAAAATTTTTTTAAATTTAATATTAATAAATCCTGGTTTAGCTACTGATACATTATCTATAAGTTCATCATTTTTTTTTATATGTTCAGACAAATATTTTGCTAAATCTATTGGAGATTTTTTGTTTAATTTTGATAAAACCATTGCTACATTTGTGGATATATCGCTATTAAATTTTAATGGAGGTATTTCAGTTGTAATTACATTTATATTGCTAGGTAAAATTAGTTCTTCTTTTTTAGATAAATCTAAAAGAATTTTTTTTAACTTAGTTGAAAATTCATCAAAAATGTTCATTTAATATTGTTATAAAGTTTAATTGCATATCTATCAGTCATGCCTGATATAAAATCAGAAACTGCTCTAAATCCATTAGAATTTAGATTTTCTTTTGAAATATATTTTTGTGGATTTTTTTTTATCTTATTAAATAATTTTTTTATAATAAGCTTTCCTTTATTATTTTTTCTTAGGACATTTTTATTATTATACATTTTCATTCTTAAAAAATTTCGTATTTCATTTTCAGAATCTTTTGTTTTTTTCGAGAGATTTACTATTAAAGAGTCAGTTTTTTTAATATCATTTAAAGTTTTGACGTTGTATAAATTTATATTCATTTGTGTATTTTTTATTAAATCTTTAATCATTAAATCAATCGAGTCTCTTATAATTTGATATGTTGCAATTTTATAGTTTTGTTTATTTATTTTATTTTTATATTTTTTGTAAATATCTCTAAAAAAATTAATTTCAACTAGCTCTTCCAATTTAAACAAATTTGCATTTATACCATCTTGTATATCATGATTATTATAAGCTATATCATCAGATATTGCAGAAATTTGAGCTTCTAATGACGGATAAGTATTAAAATAAATCATATTTTTAAAATTTTTAACACCAATCAAGTTATCTACTAATTTTAAATTCTTGACTGGTCCATTGTGTTTTATAAGCCCTTCTAAAGTCTCTATTGAGAGGTTTAAACCATTAAATTTAATGTATTTATTTTCTAAAAACATTACTATCCTCAAGGTTTGTAAATTATGATCAAATCCACCGTATCTGTACATTTCTTCGTTTAAAGATTCTTCCCCTGCGTGTCCAAATGGCGTATGACCAAGATCGTGAGCTAAACTTAGTGTTTCAGCTAAATCTTCATTCAAATTTAAATATCTTGCGATAGACCTTGCTATTTGAGCAACTTCCATTGAATGTGTTATTCTTGTTCTATAATGGTCGCCATCAGTATTAACAAAAACTTGTGTTTTGTGTTTTAATCTTCTGAAAGCTGCACTGTGTATTATTCTATCTCTATCTCTTTGAAAAGGGGTTCTATATTTAGATATAGCTTCTTTAAATATCCTTCCTTTGCTCTGAAATAATCCAATCTTTGAGTATTTTTTCATACTTTAAAATAAAATATTAGGTATTATATTAGTAATATCAATGATCGATAATGATAAAAGAAATTAAATTTACAGATAAAGCCCTAAAACAAATAGATATACTCTTGTCAAAAAGAGATAAAGGGTCTTTTTTTAGAATCGCTATTAAAGGTGGTGGTTGTTCAGGATTCCAATATGAATTTACTTTTGATAACTCAAGAACTGATGAAGATTTAAATTATAAAAATATACTAATTGATAAAACATCGGCAGATTTATTAAAAGGATCTGAGGTAGATTTTGTTAATGAATTAATTGGCTCTCAATTTAAGATTTCTAATCCTCAATCAAAATCATCGTGTGGTTGTGGTGTTTCTTTCTCCTTATAATGCTAATTGCATCCTGGAATGTTAATTCTGTACGAGCACGTATTGAAAATATAAAGAGTTATATTTTAAAATATAAACCTGATATTTTAATGATGCAGGAAATTAAAACAGAAGATCTGAATTTTCCATATGAAATTTTTTCATCTCTATATTATGAAAGTCATGTATATGGTCAAAAGAGTTATAATGGTGTAGCCATAATTTCCAGAAATAAATTACAAAATATAAGACTTGATTTAATTAAAGACAAATTAAAACAAGCAAGAATAATTTCTGCTGAAGTTAATTTTAAAAACAACAATATCCAGTTAATAAATATTTATACACCAAATGGAAATCCTGTTGATACAGAAAAATATGAATATAAAAAAAAATGGCTAGACGATTTGATTAAACAATTAAAAACTTTAATTAAAAAAAATCCAAATATAATTCTTTGTGGAGATTTTAATATAATTCCTTCCTCTGAAGACGTTTATAATCCAAAGAGTTTCGAGGATGATGCACTATTTAGACTTGAAATAAGAAAAAAACTAAGAGAAATGATTAATCTTGGATTAAATGATGTGTATAGACATTTTTATAAAACAAAGGAAGGTTATACCTTTTGGGATTATATGAGAGGTGCATGGCAAAAAAATAATGGAATGAGAATTGATCATTTTTTAGTTTCAAACTCACTAATAGATAAAATTAAATCAGTTAATATCAATAAAGATCCGAGGGGCAGACAAAAACCCTCAGATCATACACCGATTGAAATTAAATTAGCTTAACGATTTAATTTTATTAACTAATTCTTTGTTAATATTTCTTGGACCTGTATCCAATCTATTTTTATGCCTTCTTTCACCTGGCAATCTGACATTACCCATTGATTTCATTTTTTTAAAAAATTTATCTGCGTGTTTATCCCAATTACCATTTGAAGTTTTTTCTGGTGAAATTGCTATAATAAATTCTCCACCACTTGGTGGACCTCCATCATTATTATCTTTAGCCGCAGTTTCATAACTAAAATTATCTCCTACTAAGGCACCTGCCATCAATTCAACCATCATTGCTATTGCTGAACCTTTGTAGCCACCAAAAGGTAACAGCACGCCTCCATCAGCAATTTCTCCAGGATCAGTTGTTTCTTTTCCCTCTTTTGTTAATCCTGTTCCAATAGGAACTTTATGTCCTTCCCTTTTTGCAACTTGAACTTCACCCATAGCCATAGATGCTGTAGCCATATCATATACAACTGGTGTCTTGCCAGGTCTTGGCCAAGCAAATGAAATTGGATTAGTACCAAACAATGGTTTAATTGCACCTGCTGGTGCTACAGCCGGTTTATATGATGTACAAGCAAAAGCAACTAGACCTTCCTCAGCTAGCCTTTCTGTTTCAGGCCACATAGCAGCCATATGATGAGAATTAGTTATTGCAAGTACCGCAATACCATTTTCTTTTGCAACCTTAATAAGTTCAGGCAAACCTTTATCAAGAACTACAGGCGCCAAACAATTATTTCCAATTATTTTTATTACAGATTGAGAAATTTTTTTAATTTCTGGTTTACCTTTTCCATTAATTTTTCCACTTTTCAATCCACTAACATAAGCAGGGAGTCTGAACAAACCATGGGATAATGATCCATCTCTTTCTGCATTTCTTATTAGATCTGCTAATATAGAAGCTGTTTCATCATCACAACCATTAGATATCAAAGTTTCTTTTGCTAATTTATAAATTTCATCTAAAGAAAGACTCACAGTTGACATAAAATTATTTTACCCTTCCATAAATATCTTGAAATCGAATTATATCTGTTTCTTTTAAAATTGGACCTGTTTGTACTTCAATTATTTTAACTGGTTTTTTAAAATAATTTTGAATTCTATGTATTGCTCCTCTAGGAATAAATACTGACTCCTCTGGTTTTTTATAAAATTTTTTTTTATTGATTGTTATCATTGGTTTTCCGTCTGTTATCATCCAATGTTCAGATCTAAATTTATGTTTCTGAAGACTTATTGAGGATTTAGAATTTACTGTTAATTCTTTTACAAGAAAGTTTTTACCAACAAATAAATTAACATATTTGCCCCACGGTCTATAATAGACATTAGTTTTTTTATAATATTTACTTTTATTCTTTTTAAAGATTTTAGAGATTTCTCTCCAACTACCCAAATCTGACCAAGGCATATCAAGTTTAATAGCGTTTATTTTTTTTGTTTTTTCTAAAATTGCATAATCAAAAGATTTCTCTATTGATTTAGAAAATGCACTTTTATTTAAATAATATGTATTATTTTTATATATAGATTTTTTAACAGCCATATTACAGCTTTTAAAAGTTTTAGGTTGATACCTTTTAAAGTTATTAATGATCGAGTCTTTCCTTAAAAAAAACATACCTGAATTCCAATAGCCTTTTTGTTTAATTATTCTTTTTGCTAATATAGTATTAGGTTTTTCAATAAATTTTGTCACTTTATCAATGTTATTTTTTATTTTTTTTGTTAAAAAATATCCATATTCACTTGAGGGATTGATTGGTTTAATACCAAAAATAAATATATTTTCATCATCTAAATTAGATTTATTTTTATTAAGAGATTTATTTAAGATGTTAGGTCTTTCTATTAAATGGTCAGCCGCTAAATACATTAAAGGTTGTTTTAATGGTATTTCTTTAACTAATGCTGATGACAAAATAGCAGGAGCGGTATTTTTTTTCTCTGGCTCTAAAACAATTTTATATTTTTTAATTTTATTTTTTTTTAAATATTTCCTAACATCATTTAAATATTTTTGATTAGTACTAATTATAGGGTAATCAAAAATTGGATTTTTTATTCTATCTAGTGTTTTACTTATAAGTGTCCAACCACCAAAATCTATAAATTGTTTTGCTTGATGGTTTTTTTGGTCTGGCCAAAGTCTGGTTCCCGCTCCTCCACAAAGAACAATAGGTCTAATTTTCATTAAATATCTGCGTAAACTTTAACTTCTTCTTTTCCACCTGGATGAGTTGGTGCGCCAAGATAAGCTGGTCCAACTGTTTGTGCATATTTCCAAAGCGTACCGTTTCCAAAATTTATTTTTTTAGGTTTCCATTTCTTCTTTCTTGCTGCTAATTGCTTTTTTGATAAACGAACGTTTATTATGCCTTTTTTAGCATCTATATCAATAATATCTCCATTACGTAAAAGCGCGATTGGACCTCCCACTGATGCTTCTGGACCAACATGTCCAATACAAAAACCCCTAGTGGCCCCTGAAAATCGACCATCTGTTATCAAAGCCACTTTCTCACCTTTTCCTTGGCCATAAATAGCTCCTGTGGTTTGTAACATTTCCCTCATACCTGGACCACCTCTTGGACCTTCGTATCTTATAATAATAATATCTCCATCTTTATATTTTTTATTTTTTACTGCTTTATATGCAGTCTCTTCGTTGTCAAAACATCTGGCTCTTCCAGTGAATTGTAATTTCTTAAGACCAGCTATTTTTACTATACCTCCATCAGGTGCTAAGTTACCTTTTAATCCAACAACTCCTCCATCTGGTGATAATGGATTATTATATTTTCTCATTACTTTTTGTTTAGGATTAAATTTAATTTTTTTTAAATTTTCTTTCATTGATTTTCCTGTGACAGTAATACAATCCCCATGTATATATCCACCTTCATATAAAGTTTTTAAAAGCATTGGAACACCACCTGCTTTCCACATGTCTTTCGCAACATATTTTCCACCGGGTTTTAGATCTGCTAAATATGGTGTTCTTTTAAATATTTTTGCCACATCCATAAGGTCAAATTTGATTCCTATTTCATTTGCTATAGCCGGTAAATGCAATGCTGCATTTGTAGAACCGCCGGTAGCTGCAACAATTGTTGCTGCATTTTCAAGTGATTTTTTTGTAACAATATCTCTAGGTCTAATGTTTTTTGATAACAAATTCATAACTGCTTTTCCGCTATCCAAAGCATATTTATCTCTTTTGGTATATG
>CACDLR010000002.1 GCA_902553695.1 uncultured Pelagibacteraceae bacterium
TTGTTGGTTTTACATAAATAAATATAGGATTATCAAAATATATTGTTAAACCGCCAAAAAAAGCAATTAAAATACCGCCTAACAGCGGAACCATTGGAACTCTTTTTTCTAAGAACCAAACTAATGCTAAAGCGACTATTGTAGCTATTATAAATGGAACTAATGCAACTTTAATATCTTTACCACTACTATAATATATGTATAGAAATATAGCGAGAGGACCAAAATCTGTGACAAATTTTACAAAAGACTTATTCACTTTATATTTATTAACAGTTTAGCAAATAGTAAAAATTTTTTCTATTGATTTTTTTTCTCAAATACCCATACTAATAGTGTGTCAATTCAAAAAGCAAAATTTTCTATTGGAGATGTGGTAAAACATAGACACTTTGATTTTAGGGGTGTTATTTATGATGTTGATTTCGAATTTAACAATTCAGAAGAATGGTACCAATCTATACCAAAAAATGTGAGACCAAAAAAAGATCAGCCGTTTTACCATTTATTAGCTGAAAATGAGGAGATCACATATGAAGCCTATGTATCCGAGCAAAATTTACTTGCGGATGACTCAGGAGAGCCAATTCAACACCCACTAATAAATGAGATTTTTAGTGGTAAAAAAGGATCTAGCTACTTCAAACCTTCAAATTAAAAATATCAGCCAATATTTAACCACATTTAATCCTAAAGAATGACAAAAATTGATTTTATAAATATTTTATACTTTGGTCAGGAGTTCAACCATTCCCTATTTATCTCCCTCAGAGCTCTTGATCAAAGTGATTTAAAATTATTTTCCCACAAAATATGTTATAAAAAAATATGTTTAATTATCTAAACCCTTATAAAATCTTTAAAATAAATTCGACCTTACAAAGAATTATTTTTTTTTGTTTTATTGTAGTTCTTAGTATTGGACTTATCGAGGCGTTATTTTTGTCACCCGAGGATTATTTACAAAAAGATTCAGTTAGAATTATGTATGTTCATGTACCTGCAGCTTGGATATCTTTAGGCATATTCTCTTCAATTGCATTATTATCTTTTTCAGTTTTTATATTTAAGAACAAAAATTTAATTATGGTCTCAAAAAGTTTAGCCCCTTCAGGAATACTTTTTACTTTAATTGCTCTCGTCACGGGATCAATTTGGGGAAAACCGACCTGGGGAACATGGTGGGCATGGGACGCAAGAATTACATCCATGTTAATATTGTTTATTTTTTACATACTTTATCTGTTATCTTTTCGAATTTTCAAGGACCGAGAAAGAGTAAATAAAATATCTTCATTAATTGCTATTTTTGGAGCTATAAATATACCAATAATCAAATTTTCAGTGGATTGGTGGAATACATTGCACCAACCTGCTTCAATTAGTTTGACTGCAAAATCAGCAATACATTCGTCAATGCTAATACCACTTATCATAATGACTGCGGCATTTGCCCTATTTTCAGTTTTGATTTTTTTAATGAAATATAATACAGAACTGATAAAAATTAAGAATAAGGGTCTAAAAAGATTATGATAAAAGATTTATTTTTAATGAATGGTTACGGAATTTATGTTTGGTCTGCTTTCGCATTTACCTTAATAAGTTTCTTAAGTTTATATACCATTATAAGTTTGCAGTTAAAAAAAGAGCAAAAAAGATTTGAGAAAAATTTCTCGTCGCTGTCAGAAGAAAAATATGGCATTGCTATAAATCAAGAAATCCATAAAGAAATTTTGAAACATTCTGGCTCAAAAATTTAACTTTAATATTTCATGTATGGTAAAAAGGTTAAATTAAGGTTCTTATTTATTTCATTAATATTTGTCGTATTAATACTAACAACTTTTTTAGTTTTAAAATCTTTAGAAGACAATGTCGTTTATTTCATTTCTCCATCAGAAATTAAAGAATTAGGGGAAATTGACTATAATAAAAAAATTAGAGTAGGTGGGATGGTTAAAAAAAATTCTGTTTCTATGAGTTCAAATCAAGTAATTTTTATTATAACAGATTTAAAAAGCGAAATTAATGTAGAATTTTCAGGAGTAATTCCAAATCTTTTTTCTGAAGAAAAAGGAGTTGTGGCAGAAGGATTTCTTAAGGATAGAAATTTTTTAAATGCATCAAAAATTTTGGCAAAACATGATGAAAATTATATGCCACCTGAAGTGAAAGAAGCATTAAAGGATAAATAAAGTGTTAAATTTAATTGGAAATTATTCCTTAGTTTTAGCTTTGATTACATCATTAGTATTGCCAATTATTTGTTTAAGAAATTTTAAATCTAATTCTAGTTTTGATTTCAATATCTTTGCAACTATTTCAATACAATTTTTATTAATTTGCATAAGTTTTATAACTTTATTATTTGCTTTTATAAATTCAGACTTTAGTAATTTAGCTGTCTATAATAATTCGCACACTTCAAAACCATTATTCTACAAAATATCTGGAGCTTGGGGCAATCATGAAGGAAGTTTATTACTTTGGCTGCTAGTTTTAAGCTTGTTTATTTTGATTTTCTTTTTTAAATCAAAAAAACTTTTAAATCCATTTAGATTTTTAACAATTTTTTTTCAACAAATAATTATTTCAGGTTTTTTACTATTTATAATATTTACATCAAATCCTTTTCAGTTAATTATACCAACACCAATTGAAGGATTAGGATTAAATCCAATTTTACAAGATCCCGCCTTAGCAATTCATCCACCAATTTTATATTTAGGTTATGTAGGTTCCTCAATTATTTTTTCTTCATCATTGGCAGCGTTAGTTTGTAGTTATGTAAATAAAGAGTGGGCAAATGATTTAAAAAAATGGACTTTAATTTCATGGATATTTCTAACTTTAGGTATCATGCTAGGATCTATTTGGGCTTATTACGAATTAGGTTGGGGTGGTTTTTGGTTCTGGGATCCTGTGGAGAATGTATCACTGATGCCTTGGTTTTGTTTAACAGCATTATTACACTGTACTTCAGTACTAGAAAAACGATCAAATTTACAATCATGGACAATAATACTTTCACTTAGCACCTTTATATTAAGTATGAGTGGAACATTTTTAGTCAGATCTGGAATATTAAATTCAGTTCACACTTTTGCAAACGATCCTGAAAGAGGAATATTTGTTTTAATTTTTTTAACAGTTTTAATTTTTATTTCCCTGATTATATATTTCAAATTCAATAGCATTGAAATAAACACTAAATCTTTTCTCTTAAGTAAAGAGTCAGCAATTATAATTAATAATTGGTTTATGATGTACTTCTTGGCAGTCGTTTTAATAGGAACAATTTATCCAATTTTTTTAGAAGTGATTACAACAGAAAAAATCTCGGTTGGTCCACCTTATTTTAATCAATTAATGATTCCTTTTTTAATTCCATTCTTATTTATAATGGCTTTAGGTCCAAAGTTGGATTGGATAAAAAATAAAAAATTTGAAGTAAAATTTACAAAAATAATCTTATTTATTATATCATTGCTAATTTCATATTTGGTCGCAAAAAATTTTAATACACAGGTTTTGTATTCAACAATTCTAATTTCGTCTGCATTGTATCTTTTTCTTGTTTCAATCACTGATCTAAAAAACAAAAAGTTAAAATTATCCCAAAAAATTTCCCACACAGCATTTAGTATCTTAATAATTAGTATTATTTTAAATAGTCTATTTAGCGAGGAAGTATCAGTTAATTTAAAAAAAGGTGAAGAAAAAAAATCATTAAATTATTTAGTAAAATTTGAAAATATTTCCAAAATGGAAATAGATAACTTTACCTCTATTAAAGCAGAAATTCATGTAATACAAAACGAAAACAAATTGAAATTTTATCCTGAGCTGAGGTTATATAAAGTACCTGAAACTATAACTAGTGAAGCTGACATTAAAACTAGCTTGTTTAGTGACAATCTTGTTGTGGTCAATTATTTAAAAGACACTAACTACTTAAATATTCGATATCAAAAAAAACCTTTTATGCTTCTTATTTGGCTTTCAGCATTTATGCTTGCTGCAGGGGGTTTAATGGGTCTAAGGAAAAATTTTAAATGAAGATTAAAATTTCATTTATATTTATTTTTTTAACTCTCACATTTATTTTATTAATCTTTTTTAAAAGTTTATTTGAAAATAAAAATTATATTCCAAAAAAAACAAAAAAAATTGAAAATATTTCAATTGAAGAATTTTATTCAGGTAAAAATTTAAAAATAAAAGATTTTTTTGAAAATGAGAAATATATAATAATTAATATTTGGTCATCTTGGTGTGTACCGTGTAGACAAGAACATCAATTTATCAAAAATATTTCAGAAATAACTAACTTGAAAGTAATTGGTTTAAATTATAAGGATAAAAAAGATAATGCTCAAAAATTTTTAGACGAACTTGGTAATCCATATGATATAATTTTGAAAGATCCAAAAGGAACAAAATCTATATTTCTAGGAGCTTATGGTGTCCCCGAGACATATGTAATTGATAGAGAATTGAACATACTAAAAAAATATATTGGACCTATCAATTCTGAAAATGAAATTGAAATAAAACGATTAGTAGAATGACAAAAAAATTATTTAAAATATTTTATTTTTTATTTTTTTTAAATTTAATATTATTTGGCAATGTTAACGCTGAAACTTCTAAAGTTGATGAAATTTCAAAAAATCTTAGATGTTTAATATGCCAAGGACAATCTGTTTATGACTCTAATTCAGAATTTGCATTAAGTGTTAAGACTTTGATTTCACAGAAGTTAGCCGCAGGTAATTCAGAGGATGATATTTATAATTTCCTTAAGTCTAAATATGGAGATTGGATTGTCTACGAGCCAGAAATTAACAAATTTACATTTTTGTTATGGTTATTGCCTATATTTTTGTTTATTTTTGGAGGCCTTTTAATTGTTAGAAAATTATTTATAAATAGAACTTAAAAGAAAAGAATGTTTAAGTTATTTAAGATTTGTACAATTTTATTTTTACTAGTTATTCAAAGTGTATCTGGTGAAGAAAAAAAAATTATTGAAAAAGATCATGAATGGAATTTTTACTCTGGCATGTTTGATTTCAGTGATGATGGAAAAAGGGCATCTTTATTTGGAATTCAACATCAAAATGAAAATTTAATTAGAGAAAGTTTTTTGGGAACCATATCACCTGTGACTGGTTTTATGGTGACTGCAGATAGTGCTACATATGCATACACCGGTGTGCAGGCACAATACAAAATAGGTAAACTAAATATCATACCAAGTTTTACGCCAGGTTTGTATGGTGAAGGAAATGGTAAAGATTTAGGTCATATAGTAGAATTTAAAAGCGAAGTTCAATTATCTTTAGATATATTTTCAAACAGTGAGCTTGGTTTTTCTTATAATCATATCTCAAATGCAAGTTTAGGTGATAAGAATCCTGGGGCCAATAGTTACATGTTTAATTTTCTTAAACGGTTCTAAAATAAGATAAACTGATATGAGACTAAAAAATTGTCATAACTTTAAAGATTTTAGAAAACTAGCTCAAAAGAAGTTACCTTCCCCAATATTTCATTACATTGATGGGGCGGCTGATGATGAAATCACTTATGCTAGAAATACCAGTGCGTTCGATGATGTTGATTTAGTTCCAAATGTTTTAAGGGGAGTTGAAAATGTTGATTTGTCTACAACAATATTTGGAAAAAAATTAGACTTACCTTTTTATTTATCACCAACCGCATTGCAAAGACTTTTTCATTATGATGGTGAAAGAGCAGTTGGAAGAGCAGCACAAAAATTTAATACTATGTTTGGTGTTTCAGCTTTAGCTACAGTCAGTGTAGAGGAAATATCTTCTATGATTGATACACCAAAAATGTTTCAGTTTTATTTTCATAAAGACAGAGGTTTAAATGACTCTTGTTTGGAAAGAGCTAAAGCAGCAAAATTTGATGTGATGGCATTAACCGTAGACACAATAACTGGTGGAAATCGTGAAAGAGATTTACATACTGGTTTTACATCACCACCTAAACTCACATTAGCTAGTTTATTCAGTTTTGCCACTAAACCAATGTGGGGAATAAACTATTTAACGAAAGGTAAGTTTGAATTACCCCATTTACAAGATTTTGTGAAAGAGGGTACGAGCACAAATTCTTCAATTGGAAATTATTTTTCTACTATGCTTGACCAATCTATGAACTGGAAAGATGCTGAAAAACTTTGTTCTCAATGGGGTGGACATTTTGCTCTAAAAGGAGTGATGAGTGTTGAAGATGCCAAAAGAGCTGTAGATATAGGATGCACAGGTATAATGGTTTCTAATCATGGTGGGAGACAGCTTGATGGATCAAGATCACCTTTTGATCAGCTTGCAGAAATAGTTGATGCTGTTGGTGATAAACTTGATGTGATATGTGAAGGTGGAATCCATAGAGGAACTCACATGCTTAAAGCATTATCACTGGGTGCTAAAGCTTGCTCTGGTGGAAGACTATATCTTTATGCTTTAGCAGCTGGAGGACAAGCAGGTGTTGAGAGAGCTTTAGAAAAGTATAAAGAAGAATTAGTTAGAGATATGAAATTAATGGGATGTACGAAGATAAGCGACTTAAATAGAAATAATTTAAGATTCAGAAGATAGTGAATTTAAAGAATTGTCATAACTTTGAAGACTTCAGGAAATTAGCAAAAAAAAAATTACCTTCCCCAATATTTCATTACATTGATGGTGGAGCAGATGATGAGTCAACTTTAAGAAGAAATACAGACTCATTCAATGATTGTGATCTAGTTCCAAATATTTTAGCAAGTGTTGGTAAGCCTGATTTATCAACTACTTTATTTGGCAGGAAGATAGATATGCCAATATTTCTTTCTCCTGCAGCCATGCAAAGATTATATCATCCAGATGGAGATAAGGCATCAGCACGAGCTGCTGAAAAGTTTAATACTTTTTATAGCATGTCATCTATGGGAAATAATACTATTGAAGAAGTGTCGAATATTTCAAGTGGTCCGAAATTATTTCAGCTTTATGTTCATAAAGATAGATCAATTTCTGATGATTTAATCGACAGATCAAGAAGATCAGGTTTTGATGCAATGTGTTTAACTGTAGATACTTTGGTTGCAGGTAACAGAGAAAAAGATCATAGAACTGGATTTACTACTCCTCCAAAACTTACTGTTCAAAGTTTAATGAGTTTTGCAATGCGTCCTACATGGGTTTTTAATTATTTAACTGGTAAAAGATTCGAATTATCAAATGTTAAAAAAAAAACAGACAAAGGAACAAATATTACAAAATCAGTTATTGATTATATAAACGAACAGTATGATCCAGCTATGGGATGGAAGGATGCAGAATATTGTGCAAAAAAATGGAATGGACCATTTGCATTAAAAGGTGTCATGTCTATTGAGGATGCTAAAAGAGCTATAGATATTGGGTGTACGGCAATTATGGTCTCAAATCATGGTGGACGTCAGCTTGATGGATCGCGATCACCTTTTGACCAAGTAAAAGCTATTTCAGATGCGGTAGGAGATAAGCTTGAGATCATCTTAGATGGTGGAGTAAGAAGAGGAACTCATGTTTTAAAAGCTTTGGCAGCAGGGGCTAAAGCATGTAGTTTTGGGAAAATGTTTCTGTTCTCTTTGGCCGCAGGCGGTCAACAAGGAGTTGAACATTTATTACAAAATATGCATGATGAAATTAAAAGAAATATGGTATTGATGGGATGTAAAAATTTAAATGAGCTTAATAGTTCTAAAATAATATATAGAAAATAAGTAGGAGAAATTATGAAATTAGCACATAGCTTAAGTAGACTTGGTACAGAAACAGCTTTTAGTGTTTTAGCTGAAGCAAAAAAATTAGAGGCACAAGGCAAACCAATGATACACTTAGGTCTTGGTCAACCAGATTTTAAGACTCCTAAACACGTAGTTGAAGCTGCTAAAAAAGCACTTGATGATGGACATCATGGATACGTAATGTCCAATGGTATTCCTGAATGTAGACAAGCAGTTACAAGATGGATAAAAAAAAGATACAACGTTGATGTGAGCCATGAGAGAATACTTATCATGCCTGGAGGTAAGCCAACCATGACATATGCAATTCAATGTTTTGGTGAGCCAGGAGCAGAAATTATTCATCCAACACCTGCCTTTCCAATATATGAGTCCATGATTAATTACACAGGCTCAACTTCAGTACCATATGATTTAACCGAAGATAAAGATTTAAAATTTAATCCAGATAGAGTTTTGTCTTTAATAACAGATAAAACTAGACTTTTAATTTTAATCAACCCAAATAATCCTACTGGAAGTTTTGTTGAAAGATCTGATATTGATTATTTAGCAGATGGTCTTAAAAGACATCCGCATGTAACAATACTAAGTGATGAAATTTATAGTAGACAGATATTTGATAATAAAGAGATGCCTACTTTTTTTAATTATCCAGAATTGAGAGAAAGGCTAATTGTTTTAGAGGGATGGAGTAAAGCTTATTCAATGACTGGATGGAGATTAGGTTGGAGTTTTTGGCCAGAACATTTGGTTGAACATGTTAATAAACTTTTAATTAATAGTGTTTCATGTGTAAATGCAGCTGCGCAGTACGCAGGTATAGCCGCACTTGATGGCCCAGATGACTCTATAAATGAGATGATGGAAAAATTTACTGCAAGAAGAAAGCTTATTCATGATGGATTAAATAGCCTGCCAGGTGTTGAATGCAGTTTACCGGGTGGAGCTTTTTATGCATTTCCAAAAGTAATAGGTACAGGTATGAATGGTGCTGAATTTTCTAAAAAAGCTATGCATGAAGCAGGAGTAGCTATAGTACCTGGTTCAGCTTTTGGTGAGACCTGTCAAAATTACGTTAGATTTAGTTTCGCGGCTTCTAGAGATAATATTTCTCAAGCACTAGATAACATTAAAAAAATGCTAGGTTAAAAATTGTATATTTTTTTAATATAATCTTTAGTAAGATAGATTCATGAATGAACAAATCGAGCTAGAACTTAAAGATCTTTTAAATAACAGGTATTCAACATCTGAGTCCACTCGGGGAAATTATGCTAGAGGTGAAGATACATATGACCCAATTTTATCAAAAGCAGTAGTATTTCCAGAAACTAATGAAGAAGTTTCAAAAATACTAAGATTGTGCAACAAGCATAAAATACCAGTTGTACCTTTTGGTACAGGGACTTCACTAGAAGGAAACGTTGTAGGTAATGATCAAGGTATAACTATTTGTCTTGAAAAAATGAATAAAATTTTAAGTGTAAATGTAGAAGATTTCGATTGTAGAGTTCAAGCCTGTGTAACAAAAGAACAATTAAATGATTATTTAAGGGAAGACGGAGTTTTCTTTCCAATAGATCCTGGTGCAAACGCTGCAATAGGTGGAATGGCTTCAACCTCAGCATCAGGAACAATGGCAGTAAAATATGGCACCATGAAAACAGTTATTTCTGGACTAACAGTAGTTTTGCCTAACGGTGACATTATTAAAACAGGAGGCAGAACTAAAAAAACCTCAGCAGGTTATAATTTAACTAATCTATTTATTGGATCGGAGGGTACGTTAGGGATTATTACTGAAGTTCATTTAAGATTATCTCCAATTCCAGAAAGTATAATGAGTGCCGTTTGTCATTTTCCAACGCTTGAGGATGCAGTTCAAACAGCCCAGCAAATTATTCAATATGGTGTTCCAATTGCAAGAATAGAAATGCTTAATAAAGATCAAATGGGGATTAGCATTAACTATTCAAAATTAAAAGATATTGAAGCAGTTCCAACTTTATTTTTCGAATTTCATGGATCTGAGACCTCTAACAATGAAAATATTAAAATTGTAGAAGAAATATCAAAAGATAATAAGGGTAGTTCATTTAAATGGGCTAAGGATTTAGAGGAGAGAAATAAACTTTGGAGAGCAAGATGGGATGTATATTATTCTGTTAAAGCTTTGATTAACAATGGTAGAGTTTATTCAACAGACGTATGTGTTCCTATTTCAAAAATAACAGAATGTGTAAACTTTGCAGAAGAACAAGCAAAAAAATTTGGGGTAAGAGCTCCGATGGTAGGTCATCTTGGTGATGGAAATTTTCATGTAGTTTTACCTTTTGATCCAGCAAAAAAAGAAATGTATAAAAAAATAAGAGCATTCAACGATACCCTTATTAAAAAAGCACTAGAACTCAATGGAACTATAACCGGTGAGCATGGTGTAGGACTTCATAAAAAAGAGTATTTGTTAGAAGAACACCCCGATAATATTCCAGTAATGAAATCAATTAAAAGAACTTTAGATCCAAATAATATAATGAACCCAGGTAAAATTTTTGATTTAAATTAGTAATGAAAAGAATTTTAATTACCAGAAGGCTACTTAAATCTTGCGAAGAGAAAGCTTCAAAAATTTTTGAAGCAAACTTCAATGATAATGACGAATTATATTCTCAATCAAAAGTAATTGAAATGAGCCAAGGATGTGACGGAATTCTAACATCTTTGACAGATAAAATGGATGCTGAAACAATAAATAAATTACCTGATAGTGTGAAAATACTTTCAAATTTTGCGGTTGGATTTGGCAATATAGATTTAGAGGCTGCCAAGAAAAGAGGCATTATAGTTACAAATACACCTGACGTACTTACCGACGCAACAGCTGAAATAGGAATATTATTAATACTAGGGGCATGTAGAAGAGCATCAGAAGGTATCGAAAGCGCTAGAGAAAGTAATTGGAAATGGTCAGCAGATTATTTAATTGGAAAACAATTAACTGGTACGAGATTAGGCATCCTTGGAATGGGCAGGATAGGTCAAAGAATTGCAAAAATTGCAAAATCTTTAGGAATGATTATCCACTATCATAATCGTTCAAAATTAAGTGACGAAAAAGAACAGGGTGCAACTTATCATGATAATTTGAAAGATTTGCTTTCAGTTTCAGATGTTCTATCAATTTGTTGTCCAGCCTCAAAAGAAACAGTTGATATGATAAATAAAGAGACAATTGAATATCTACCAAAAGGAGCTGTTGTGACTAATGTGGCAAGAGGTGATATTGTAGAAGACGAAGCATTAATTGATGCATTAAATCGTAGAAAAGTTTATGCGGTTGGATTAGATGTTTATAAAAATGAACCTAATTTAAATTCAGGTTATCTAAAACATAAAAGTGCTTTTATTCTTCCACATCTTGGTAGTGCAACTAAAGAAACAAGAACTGCCATGGCAAATCTTGCAATAGATAACATTGATGAATTTTTTAAAACTGGTAGCTGCAAAAATAAAGTAAACTAAAACTTCTTAATTCCATTAGATAAAACATGATTTCAATCAGTAATTGAAAAAAAAAGCAGAAAAAGAAAATTTAACTCATGTTAATTAGTATCTTTCTAAGGACAATTTGGGTTTTTTATGCTTAAATCAATTAGTTAATTAATTAACTTCAATTAAAGAGGAGAAAAAATGGTTAAAGAAAATAAAAAGTCTTTGAAGAAAATTTCTTCAAGACGAAAGTTCTTTAAGGCAGCAGCAGCAACTGGTGCAGCAGCAACAGCAGCTGTAGCTATGCCTAACCTTGCATTAGGAAGTGGACATGTAACACTTAAAATGCAAGCCGCTTGGCCAAGTGGAGCTAACATATTTTTCGAAATGGCAGGAGACTATGCGAAAATGGTTAGTGACATGTCAGGTGGAACTTTAAAAATAGACCTTCAACCAGTTGGTGCTGTTGTTAAAACATCAGAAATTGGTGATGCTGTAAGTTCAGGTGTGTTAGATATGGGTCACTGGGTGACTGCATACTGGTATGGTAAGAACGCTGCAGCTTCATTATTTGGAACTGGACCTTCTTACGGTATGTCATCTCAAGAAGTAATGGGATGGATGGAATACGGTGGAGGAAGAGCTCTATACGAAGAAACTTTAGCAAAAGTTGGATATGACTATGTTGGATATTTCCACATGCCTATGCCAGCACAGCCTTTTGGATGGTTCAAAAAGAACGTAACAAAAGTTTCTGATGTTAAAGGAATGAAGTATAGAACAGTTGGTCTTGCAACAAACGTACTTACTGCAATGGGAATGGTAGTTAGACAATTACCAGGTGGTGAAATTCAACCGGCAATGAAAACTGGATTAATTGAAGCTGCTGAGTTTAACAACCCGACTTCAGACTCTCAGTTTGGTATGCAGGATGTTTCTAAGCATTATCACTTAGGATCATTCCACCAATCTCAAGAGATGTTTGAAATTCCAATTAATAAGAAAAAACTAAACAGTTTATCTCCAGCTCACCAAGCAATTTTGAAAAATGCTGCGTATGCTGCTAACTCTGACAACTATTTCAAAGCGTTAGTAAGATATTCAGCTGATTTATCTAAATTGATGAATGAGCATAAGGTAAATGTTTACCAAACTTCAGATGAAATCCTAGCTGAACAATTAAAAGGTTGGGACAAAGTGATCGGCGACTTTAATAAAAAAGATCCATTCTTTAAAAAGATCGTAGACTCACAAAAATCATATGCGAAAAGAGTTATGAAGTACTTGCTGATGAATCAGCCTAACTACAGACTTGCGTATGAAAATGAGTTTGGTTCACTAGCTAAGGTTAAAATCTAATTTAAACTTAGTATACAAACTTAATTTAAGGGGGGGTATTTACCCCCCTTTTTGTTATAAACAGTTGAAATTTTTTAATTATAGTAGATATTGATTTGCTCATGAGATCATTCATTAAATTTGCTGATGCACTTAGTACATCAATGGGAAAAGCATTTTCATGGTGTATTGTAGTTTTAATGGGCGGTACTTGCTATGAAGTATTTATGGCCTATGCATTAAATGCACCAACTCTTTGGAACTTTGATTTTAGTTTACAAATGTACGGAGCCATTTTCATGATGGCCGGTGCTTATACGCTTAGCACTGAAGCACATGTAAGAGGAGATGTAATTTATAGACTTTTTCCAGTAAGAGTACAGGGATCTATAGATTTAGTATTATATTTCATATTTTTCTTTCCTGGAGTTTTAGCGTTAGCTTTTTATGGTTGGGATTATGCAGCTCAGGCCTGGAAGATAAAAGAGACAAGTTGGAACAGTCCAGCTCAAATTCAAATTTATATGGCAAAATCTATGATACCACTTGCTGGTATATTGCTAATTATTCAAGGAATTAGTGAGGTGTTTAGATCAATAATTTGTATTCAAACCGGTCACTGGCCAAAAAGAGCATCAGCAGATGCAGAGGAGACGGAAAAAATTTTAATGAGAACTTCACAAGATCAGGATCAAAAAGATGTTATTTGAGCTAACCAATCCGGAAATAGCAATAATGATGATGGGCCTTTTCCTGTTTGCAGTATTACTAGGATTTCCAATTGCTTTTACACTTATGGCAATGGGAATAGGATTTGGTTACTATGCTTATTACGATCCAGCTTTAATGGAAAATATTTTTGATAATCGGATCTTTAGATTATTTATAAACAATACCTATTCGGTTATGGACAATACAGTACTTACGGCTGTACCATTATTCCTGTTTATGGGGTATTTAGTTGAAAGAGCAGGAATAGTAGCAAGATTATTTTTTGCTATAAGATTAGCTTCACACGGTTTACCTGCTTCAATGGCAGTTGCTGCTTTAGTCACTTGTGCATTGTTTTCTACAGCAACTGGAATTATTGGTGCTGTAGTTACTTTAATGGGATTATTAGCTTGGCCAGCAATGATTAAGGCTGGGTACGATAAAAAATTTGCATCAGGAATTATTTGTTCAGGTGGTTGTTTAGGAATATTAATTCCGCCAAGTATTATGCTTATTGTATATGCTGTAATTGCTCAATTATCGCCTTTAAGACTTTTTGCAGCCGCAATATTTCCAGGCTTGATGTTAGCTGGTTTATATATTGGATATGCAATCTTTAGAGGCTGGTTAAATCCTTCCATTGCTCCAAAACCGCCAAAAGAAGAAATACCGCCAAGAGCAGTTATTTTAAAAGAAGTTTTAGTTTCATTCTTGCCTCTATTCTCATTAATTATATTAGTTCTTGGAACAATATTAGCTGGAATTGCTACTCCAGCAGAAGCAGCTGCAGTTGGTGCGTTTGGTGCACTTGTATTATCTTATTTTTATAAAACACTTAAATGGAAAAATTTTAAAGAATCAGTTTTTCTAACGGCAAAAACAACTGCAATGATTATGTGGCTGTTCATTGGATCCTGGACATTCGCTGCAGTATTTTCTTATTTAGGCGGCCATGAAGTATTTGAACATTTCTTTAAATCTATGGATTTACAACCGTGGCAATTCTTAGTTATTACTCAGATAATTATCTTCCTGCTAGGTTGGCCATTGGAATGGACAGAAATATTAATTATTTTTGTTCCAATATTCTTACCTTTAGTAGAGTTTTTTGGAGTAAACCCATATTTTTTTGCAATGCTTATTGCTTTAAATTTACAAACTTCTTTCTTAACACCACCAATGGCAATGTCCGCCTATTATCTGAAGGGTGTCCAATCTAGAAATGTAGAATTATTAGATATCTTCAGAGGAATTATGCCATTCTTAGCGATTGTAATTCTTGCGATGTTTTTAATGTATATGTTCCCTGGAATAGCACTGTGGTTGCCAGAAACATTGTTTGCTGATTAAAAATGGATGTTTTTAATTTAACTGTAAAACAACTAGCGACAAAAATAAAGGATGCACAACTAACTTCAGTTGATCTATGCAAAGCTTATATTGAAAGAATAAATGAATTTGAAAAAGATATTAATGCATGGGCTCATTTTGACAAAAAAGTTTTATTAGAAAAGGCTGAAGAGTCAGATAATCATAGAAGGTCTGGAAAACCTTTGGGTTTATTGCATGGAATTCCTGTTGCATTAAAAGATATTATAGGAACTTTTGATATGCCAACTGAGTGTGGAACTATTCTAAGAAAAGGAATGTCCGCTTCTCAGGATGCTGAAATAGTTGATTTGCTTAAATCAGAAGGCGCAATTATCATGGGTAAAACTGCAACTTCTGAATTAGCTTATTACAGCCCTAGCAAAACAAAAAATCCACATGACTACACAAGAACACCCGGTGGCTCTTCTAGTGGATCAGCAGCTGTTATAGCTGCGCATATGGCTCCGTTATCAATAGGATCTCAAACAGGTGGTTCGATCATAAGGCCTGCTTCTTATTGTGGAGTAGTTGGATACAAACCTTCATTTGGTTTAATATCTAGAAATGGAGTTCTAAAAACATCAGAAAATTTAGATCATGTAGGTATATTTGGAAAATCAGTAGAAGATGTTGCTTTATTAGCAAAAGTATTAATCAAAAAAGACTCCTACGATAAATCAACAATACATTTCTCTACAAATACAATGCTTGATGAGACTAACAAGATCCCAACATTCGAACCAAAATTTATTTTTTATAAAACTGAGAGTTGGAAAAAAATTGATAAAAAATCAAGAGACGCTTTTGAGTACTTTATTAAGTCATTTAAAAAAAATATCGAAGTGTTTGATACACCAAGCTATTTTAAAGATATTAAAAAATATCACCAAATAATCCACGAAACAGACATGGCAAATAATTTTTATAATTACTTTAAAAAAAGTAAAAAAAAATTATCAAAGCAAATGCAGGATGCGATTTCAAAGGGAATTAAATATTCAGCGAAGGATTATGCAGAGGCAAGAGATTTTATGACCAGGAGCTATGATTCATATAAAGAAGTGTTTGAGGATTATCATGGAGTTATTTCTCCTTCAAGTACCGGGGTAGCAGACAAAGGATTATCGAGCACTGGTAGCCCTGAATTTTGTAATGTTTGGTCTTTTATGGGAACACCTGCAATTTCTTTACCTTTACTACAAGGAGAAAATAATTTACCATTAGGTGTTCAGTTAATTGGTAACAAGTATGATGATTTAAGATTCATGGGTATTGCTAATTGGTTAGAAAAAGAAAGTAGTAAATTTAATGAGTAAAATTACAACAATTATAGGATTAGGGTTTGCAATATTTTTTCTTGTTGGATTAGCGACTACCTTAACAAGATCAATGTTGATTACTGTTTTAGATGTTCTTCCGGTATATATTCTTATGGGAGGAGCAATCATAATGATGATCTACGAAGCTTTTTTTGATAAAAAATAATCAAAATTAATTTTTTAAATTGAGTTACTCAAAAAAAAATATTTATCCATTTTTTTTATTATTAATCCAACCAATATTTATGGCTAGTAACTTAATTGTTGCTCGAGGAGGTGTAGAATTTGTTCCACCTATTTCTCTTGCATTTTGGAGGTGGTTATTTGTTTTTTTAATACTTATACTATTTAATTATTCAGCTTTAAGAAAAGACTTAATAAAAATAAATAATAAAAAAGAATATTTTAAACTTTTTATTTTAGGAGCCACCGGGTGTGGAATTTGCGGTGCCTTTCCATTTATTGCAGGACAAACAACAACAATAGTTAATATGGGGATTATATATACTTCATCTCCTATATTTATAATTCTGATTTCATGCTTATTTTTTAGGGAAAAATTTAACTTAATAAAAATTATAGGCCTTCTTCTTTGTTTGATTGGAGTTTTTATAATTATTATCAGAGGAGATATAAATTTATTACTAAATTTAACATTTAATCCAGGTGATATCTGGATGTTAGGAGCCGCAATTGGTTGGGCTATTTATTCAATTTATCTATACAATTGGAATTCAAATTTAAAAGTTTTTCCAAGATTTACATTGATAGCGTTATTTGGAGCTATAAGCCTTTTTCCATTTTATTTGTTTGAAGAAATAAATTTAGCACCTACTACATTTAGTGCAGATTTTTTCAAATGGACTTTATTTGCGGCGATATCACCAGGCATTATCGCTTTTAGTCTGTACACAATTACTCAAAAGTATCTCGGTGCAACAGTGACAGGGTTTACTTTGTATTTATTTACTATTTATGGTTCTTTTTTTGGGATAATATTTTTTGGAGAAATAATTCAATATTTTCACTATTTAGGAGCGTTACTAGTATTTATGGGAATATATTTAGTTAAAAAAAAATAAATGAAATTAAACAAAATGACTTTTGGATATATCTTTTTATTTTTACTATTTATTTATCTTACAATACTTGCAGTAATTTATTACTCCCAAAGATCATTGATGTATCATCCTAGTGAAAATAATTACTTAGACGAAAATCAATTAAATCATAAAGTAGAAAAAATTAAAATTCCATCTGATGATGAGCTAAATTCTTGGTATTATAAAAAAAATGAAAATTTTAAAACATTGCTATTTTTTCATGGAAATGCTGGAAGTTTAGAGAATAGAATTTATAAATTAAATGACCTTTCAAAGTTAGATTTAAATTACTTGATTATTGCGTATAGGGGCTTCAGCGGTAATAAAGGAAGTCCATCTGAACAAGGATTATACAAAGATGCAAGAGCTGCAAAGTATTGGTTAAACTTAAATAATATAAGTGATCAGAATATTATAGTTTATGGTGAATCTTTAGGTACAGCTGTAGCAATAGATCTTGCAAAAGATCATAAATTTGCAGGCGTAATTTTGGAGTCTCCCTTTACGTCTATGTTGAAGCTCTCAAGAAAATATTATCCTTGGGTACCAACTGGATTATTGCTTAAAGATAAATATGAAACAGATAAGAAAATAAATAAAGTTTTTTCGCCAATATTAATTTTACACGGCAGAAAAGACAATATTGTTCCATTTGAAATGGGAGAGGATTTATTTAAAAAGGCAAATAAGCCAAAATATAGTTACTTCATTGATAATGATGATCATATGATGGATTTTAATGAAGCTTTAGTTAATTCAATCAATAAATTTGTTAAAAGCTTAAATTAGACATAATTTAAACAAATCATTTCCATTAATAAATTCATAATTAAGTAAATGAAATATTTAATTATTTTTTTATTTTTTATATTTAACTCAGCTTTATCTGACACTAAAAGTATTGAAGATGATTATTTTTTTGTTGGAAAAATGGATTCTTATAATAAAGATTTTACACTTTATTTTAAAACAAGAGAAAAAGCTATTTTATCAAGGGGTGAAGATTATAATCATATAACCGATTATCCTCAGGACCTATATATTTATAATCACAAATTAAAAACTGATGAACCATTAATTACTTATGAATGGTTTCCCTCATACATCAAAAGACTATCCCAAAATTATAATTATCCAGTATTCCCTGAAGATTTTGCTTATTACTTAATGGAAGATAACAATACTTTAATTTTAGTAAGTGCAAATAAAAATTTCTTCGAGAATTTAAAATTTGATATTGCCCTTAAAAAAATAACCAAAATAAAACAAAAAGGAAAAATCAGTTTTATTATTTCTTCTTATGCAAAAAACTGTGGTTTTAAGCGTATATCAAGTACAATTAAATGTAAAATTTATAAACCATTAATATCCACAAATTTAATCAATTAGTTCTTACAAAAGCACTTGCAAAACTCTCTGAGTCAAAAATTTCTAAGTCATCTTCTTTTTCACCTAAACCAAGAGCAACAATAGGAATTTTGAATTTTTTTGCAGTTGCAATAAGAATGCCACCTTTTGCAGTACCATCCAATTTAGTCATTATTAAACCTGTTAAAGGAATAATTTTATTAAATTCTTCGACTTGATTAATTACATTTTGTCCAGATGTAGCATCTAAAACTAACAGAACCTCATGAGGACCAGTATCATCAAACTTGTTAATTACTTTTGCTATTTTTTTATACTCCTCCATAAGATTTTTTTTATTCTGAAGTCTACCAGCAGTATCAATTATAACTTGGTTATAATTATTTTTTTTCGCCTCATTTAAAGATTTAAATGCTACAGAAGCTGGATCTGAACCAGGATCAGATTTAACTATTTCGACATTTATTTTATTTGCCCACTGCTCTAGTTGATCGATAGCTGCCGCTCTGAATGTATCGCAGGCAGAAAATAATACTTTACAATTATTTTCTTTAAACTTTTTTCCAATTTTTCCTATCGATGTTGTTTTACCTACTCCGTTTACTCCAGATACTAAAATTATATTTAGTTTATCATGTGCATTAAAAAAATCTTTTCTTTCTAAGGGTTGCATTAAACTCAGAATATACTGTTTTAATAAATCATTAACTTCATCTATTATCTCTTTTGAAGGATCGATTTTTTTTTGTGATATAATTTCTTTTATATCACTTGCAGCATCTACACCTACGTCTGAAGAAATTAAAAAGTCTTCTATTTTATTTAGAGTTAGATCATCTATTTCTTTTTTAAGAATTATTTCTTTTAATCCAGTGGTTAAATTTGAAGCACTCTTTTGAAATCCTATTTTAAACTTTTCAAAAATACCCATTATAATTTTATTTTAATTTCCTCTATACTTGAAACTGGTCCTTTCATAAAAATAGAATTATCAGCTCCTATTCTTATCGATAATATTCCTGTAGAAAATTTTATATCAATATTATTAGAAACTTTTTTTACTATAAAACCTGCATAAGCAGTTGCACATGCTGCTGTCCCACAAGCTTTTGTCAATCCTGTACCTCGTTCCCAAACTTTAACATTAATCAAATTTTCATTTTTAATTGTTGCTATAGTTACGTTGCATTTTTCTGGAAAATATTCATGTCGCTCAATTGCAGGCCCTATATTTTCTATCTCATAATTTTCATTATTTTCTACAAAAAAGATTATATGAGGATTGCCAACATTAATTGCGATACCACCAGTAAATTTTTCTCCATTGATATCATTAATGGTTATATTCAAGTTTTTAGTGTTCATTTCTTTGATTAAAGGAATTTTATTCCACTCCATAGAAGGTGTACCTATATTAGTTTCAACTAAATTTTCGTTTAGTATCAGTGAATGTAAATTTCCAGACGATGTCTCTAAAATTATTTCTTCTTTTCCATATTCTTTTGATAAAAGTTTAGCCACACATCTTGTACCGTTCCCGCAGGCACCAGAAATGCTTCCATCAGAATTATAAAAAATAAGTTTGTCTTTATTATTTTTATTTTTGTTAATATAGATTAATTGATCACAACCAATAAAGTCTCTACTACAAATTTTCACAATATTTTCTTTACTCAAATTTATAGTCTTTACTCTTTGGTCAATGATTACGAAATCATTTCCCAGGCCATCCATTTTAAATGCATTAAATTCCATATGTTTTAATGTTTATCTTATTTGTTGACATTTTGAACCTCTATTATAGTTTATCGCAATTTCCGCAAATACAGCATTTTGCGGTGTCTTTGGAAACAAAGAGATCGACACCAGTCAGCGAGGGTTCGCCCACTGGTGCGATTGCTGTTGGGTAAAATTATGTTTGAAAACTTAACAAATAAATTTGAAGAAATATTTTCTTCTTTAAAAAAGGCACCTTCATTAAATGAAGCTCAAGTGGATGAGGGTTTGAGAGGAATTAGACAGGCTTTGTTAGAAGCAGATGTTTCTTTGGATGTAGCTAAAGACTTCGTAGATAAAGTGAAACCCAAAGCACTTGGACAAGAAATAGTTAGATCAACATCTCCAGGACAGATGGTTGTAAAAATTGTTTATGATGAATTAGTAAATTTACTAGGAGAAAAAAATGCAGAAGTTAACCTAAATTCAGTACCACCCGTTACAATTATGATGGTTGGTCTTCAAGGATCTGGAAAAACAACTTCAACAGCTAAACTTGCAAGTTACTTAAAAAAAAATAAGAAAAAAAGTGTTATGATGGTCAGTTTAGATATATACAGACCAGCAGCCCAGGAACAACTGAGGCTTCTTGGGGAACAAAATAATATCAATACACTGCCGGTAATTGAAGGACAATTACCAACTGATATTTGCCAAAGAGCAATTAATGCAGCTAAACTTAATGGCAGTGATGTAATTTTATTTGATACCGCAGGAAGAACACAAATAGATTTACAAATGATGAGTGAGATAAAGCAAATTGAGAGCATAATTAATCCTTCAGAAGTAATGTTGGTTGCAGACTCACTTACAGGACAAGTTGCAGCAAATGTAGCGAAAGAATTCAAAAATACAGTTAGCTTGACAGGAATTATTTTAACAAGATCAGATGGCGATGGAAGAGGCGGTGCAGCTTTAAGTATGAAATATGTTGCAGAAGTACCGATAAAGTTTTTAGGAGTTGGGGAAAAAATTGAGAACCTTGAAGTTTTCCATCCAGATCGTATAGCAAATAGAATTTTAGGAATGGGAGATATAGTATCTCTTGTAGAAAAAGCCTCAGATGATCTTGATCAAGAAAATATTAAAAAAGCAGAGGAAAATTTAAGAAAGGGGCAATTTACCCTAGAAGATTATTTATCTCAGTTACGTCAAATGAAAAAAATGGGAGGAATAGAAGGTATAATGTCATTCTTACCTGGTGTTTCAAAAATGAAATCACAAATGGATCAAGCTGGTGTTGATGAAAAAATAATATCTAAAAACGAAGCAGTAATTTTATCCATGACTAAAAAAGAAAGAGCTAATCCAAAAATTATTGATGGCTCTAGAAAAAAAAGAATTGCTAATGGCTCAGGAACTGACATAGCCACTATCAATAAATTGTTAAAACAATTCAAAATGATGTCTGAAATGATGAAGAAGATGTCAAAAGGAAATATGAAAGGAATGGCGGATAAAGGAATTCCACCTGAACTTTTTAATCAACTTAAATAAAAGGAGAACAACATATGTTAAAACTAAGGTTATCAAGAGGAGGAACAAAAAAAAGACCTGTATATAAAATCGTTGTTGCAGAAAGTAGATTTGCAAGGGATGGAAGATTTATAGAAAAATTAGGTTTTTTTAACCCTTTATTACCAAAAGAAAAAAAAGAAAGAATAGGTCTGGAAAGTGAAAGAATAAAATATTGGTTAAGTCAAGGAGCACAACCAACAACTAGAGTTGCTAGAATTTTAGGTGAAAATAATTTTATTCCTATGCCGAAGTCTGGAAATAATCCAAATAAAGCTATTCCTAAAAAAGAGAGAAACAAAGAAACAGAGGCTCCAAAGGAAGAGGCTAAACCAGCAGCAGAAGCACCAAAAGCAGAGGCTCCAAAGGAAGAGGCTAAACCAGCAGCAGAGGCACCAAAAGAGAGTGATAAATAAAGAGTAATACAAATGTTTAAAGTCAAAATATTTACACTTTATCCAGAATTTTTTCCTGGTCCCTTTGATAAAGGAATTTATGGAAATGCACTTGAGAAAAAAATATGGAATTTGAATATTATAAATATTAGAGACTTCGCAGAAGATAAACACAAAACAGTCGATGATACTCCTTATGGAGGTGGCACTGGAATGGTAATGAGAGCAGATGTAGTTGCAAATTCATTAGATAATAATTTGGAGTCTAAAGAGAAAATATATTATTTAAGTCCAAGAGGAAGACTTCTAAACCAAGAAATTGCAAAAAAAATTTCAAAGGAGAAATCTTTAAATATTTTATGTGGTCATTTTGAAGGAGTTGACCAAAGAGTCCTAGATAACCGAAATATTGAAGAGATTAGTATTGGTGATTATGTAATTTCTGGTGGAGAAACTGCTTCCTATATTGTTCTTGATAGTGTGCTTAGATTAATACCTGGAGTATTAGGAAATGAAGCCTCAATATTAGATGAAAGCTTTGAAAATGGACTTTTAGAATACCCTCAATATACCAAACCTCAAATTTGGCAGGAAAATAAGGTTCCAGAGGTCTTATTATCTGGCGATCATGCTAAAATTAAACACTGGCGTTTATCTCAATCTGAGGCTATAACACGCGACCGAAGACCAGATTTGTGGCAAAAACATAACAAAAAAAATTAGTAAGATGAAAAATATAGAAGAAATAAATAACTCAAAAGTTAAACAAATTATTGCACAAAAGAAACATCCAGAGTTCTTTCCTGGTGATATTATTAAAGTTGGAGTTAAAATAACAGAAGGTAAAAGAGATAGAATTCAATACTTTGAGGGTGTTTGTATTGCAAAAAAAAATAGAGATATAAATTCTTCTTTTACAGTTAGAAAAATTTCTTTTGGTGAAGGTGTTGAAAGAACATTTGCACTCTACAGTCCAGCAGTTGACACAATTAAAGTTATTAGATCAGGAAAAGTAAGAAGAGCTAAACTATATTATTTAAGAGACAGAACAGGAAAATCTGCAAGAATTTCAGAAAAAATAAAAAAGAAAATTGGAATTGATTTAGAAACAAAAATTCAAGAGGTTACTGAAGAAAATGTAGCTACCCCAGCTGCAGAGGAAGTTAATAAAGAAGAAACTAAATCTGCAGAAGCTTCAAAAGTAAATGCTAAACAAAAAACTGAAGCTCCGAAAGCAGAGGCAAAGAAAGAAACAAAGCCTCAAACCAAGGCTGAGCATAAGAAAGAAGAAGAGCCTAAAAAATAAGAAAAGATATAATTTTTTCTAAATGTCTAAAACACTTTACGATAAAATTTGGAATGAACACCTTGTTCATGAACAAGAAGATGGTACTTCTTTATTATTTGTTGATAGACATTTAATTCATGAAGTTACAAGTCCACAAGCATTTGAAGGTTTAAGAAATTCTAAAAGAAAAGTAAGACAACCAGGTCTTACCTTGGCTGTAGCAGATCATAATGTTCCAACAACCGACAGGTCAAAAGGAATTTCAGATGAAGAATCAAAAATTCAAGTTGATACCCTGGATGCCAATTGTAATGAATTTGGAATTCAACTTTTTGGCATGAATGATAAAAGACAGGGAATTGTTCATATAATAGGTCCTGAACAAGGTTTTACACAACCAGGTACTATAATTGTTTGTGGGGACAGTCATACTGCAACGCACGGAGCATTTGGGGCATTAGCATTTGGTATTGGAACATCGGAGGTCGAGCATGTCCTTGCAACACAAACCTTGGTTCAAAAAAAATCTAAAAATTTTAGAATAAATGTAAATGGCAGTTTACCTATCGGCGTTACTTCTAAAGATGTAATTTTGCAAATTATTGGAAAAATCGGTACCGCTGGTGGTACCGGTTATGTAATTGAGTATGCTGGAAATTTGATCTCATCTTTAAGTGTAGAAAATAGAATGACCATTTGTAATATGACTATTGAGGGTGGTGCAAGAGCTGGATTAATTGAGCCAGATCAAAAAGTGTTTGATTATTTGAAAGGGAAACCAATGTCTCCAAAAAAAGAAAACTGGGATAAAGCGCTTGAGTATTGGAACACTTTAAAATCAGATGACGGAGCACATTTTGATAAAGAAGTAATCCTTGATGGAAAGGATATAAAGCCAATGGTAACTTGGGGCACATCACCTCAAGATGTATTAACTATAGATGAGAATGTTCCAAACCCGGAGGGAGAGATAGATTTAGATAAAAAAAACTCTATTGAAAGATCTCTGCAATATATGGGTTTAAAACCTAATACTAAGATAACAGATATTAAAATTGATAAGGTTTTTATAGGAAGTTGTACCAATGGTAGAATTGAGGATTTGAGAGAAGCAGCTAAAATTTTAAAAGATAAAAAAATTGCAAACCATGTAAATGCGATGGTAGTTCCTGGATCAGGTTTAGTAAAACAACAAGCAGAACAAGAAGGTTTAGATAAAATATTTATAAATTCAGGTTTTGAATGGAGAGAGCCTGGATGCTCAATGTGTTTAGCAATGAATGCTGATAAATTAAAGCCAGGAGAAAGATGTGCATCAACATCAAATAGAAACTTTGAGGGAAGACAAGGTAGAGGCGGTAGAACACATTTAGTAAGTCCAGGTATGGCAGCTGCTGCAGCGATTTCTGGTAATTTAGATGATGTAAGAAAGTATCAAAACTAATGCAAAAATTTGACAAGTTAAAAAGTATTCCAGCATATTTACCAATCGTGAATATTGATACGGATATGATAATTCCAAAGCAATTTCTTAAGACAATCAAAAGAACAGGTTTAGGTAAAAATTTGTTTTTCGAAATGAGATATGATGATCAAGGAAATAAAATAGAGGAATTTATTTTAAATAAAGATCCATTCAATAAATCAAAAATTTTAATAGCTGGTAAAAATTTTGGATGTGGCTCTTCAAGAGAACACGCACCTTGGGCATTGTTAGATTTTGGCATAACATGCGTTATTAGCTCTAGTTATGCTGATATTTTTTATAATAATTGTTTTAAAAACGGAATCTTGCCAATTATATTAGATGAAGAAAAAATTAAACAGATTTCAGAATATTCAAATAGAAAAGAAGAAATAGAAGTAGATCTAGATAATCAAAAAATAGTTTTTGGAAATAATGAAATTAAATTTGAATTAGATTCATTTAAAAAAAAATGTCTATTAGAAGGTCTGGATGATATCGCTTTATCATTAGAAAAAACTGAAAAAATAATATCTTTTGAAAAAAATTTGAAAAATTCTAAGCCTTGGATATTTAATGATTAAAATAAAAAAAAGAAAATTTTTACTATTACCTGGTGATGGTATTGGTCCAGAAGTAGTAGGAGAAGTTAAAAAAATAATACTTTGGTTTAATAAAAATAAGTCGTTAGATTTCGAAATAGATGAGGATCTAGCTGGAGGTGTTTCCTATGACGAGCATGGAACTCCAATTACAGATGAGGTATTTTATAAAGCTCTTGAATCTGAAGCGGTAATATTAGGAGCAGTTGGCGGTCCCAAATGGGATAATGTAGAGTTTTCAAAAAAACCAGAAAGAGCATTACTGAAATTAAGAAAAGAATTAAAACTTTTTGCAAATTTAAGACCTGCAATTTGCTTTGAACAACTAGTGGAAGCATCAACACTTAAACCTGAAATAGTTTCGGGATTAGACATAATGATAGTTAGAGAGCTTACAGGAGGAATTTACTTTGGAGAACCAAGAGGAATTAAGCCAATTGATAATGGTGAAAGAAAAGGAATTAATACTCATTCATACACTTCAAATGAGATACAGAGAGTTGCAAGAGTAGCTTTTGATTTAGCGAAAAAAAGACAAAATAAAGTAACATCCTGTGAAAAATCAAATGTAATGGAAGCAGGTTTGTTATGGAGAGAAGAAGTTCAGGATTTGCATGATAAAGAATTTAAAGATGTAAAACTTGATCATATGTTAGCTGACAATTGTGCAATGCAACTTCTGAGAAATCCTAAGCAATTTGATGTAATAGTAACAGATAATTTATTTGGTGATATGCTATCGGATCAAGCATCTATGTTGACAGGATCTCTAGGACTTTTGCCATCAGCTTCCCTAGGTGCTAAAAATAATGAGGGGCAAATGAGAGCTATGTATGAACCAATTCATGGATCTGCCCCTGACATAGCAGGAAAAGGTGTTGCAAATCCTATAGCAACTATTTTAAGTTTTGCTATGGCTTTGAGATATTCACTAGATTTAGATAAAGAGGCCAATTCACTCGAGAAAGCGGTTCAGGATGTATTAAACGATGGTTTAAGAACAAAAGATATAATTTCTAAAGGAAAAAAAGAAGTATCCACATCTGAGATGGGTGATGCGATAATTTCAAAATTGCAATAATTATTCATTTATTTTAAGGTCATCAAATGCCAAATTATACCGCACCAATAGAAGACATGATGTTTCTTTTCGATAAGTTAAGAAACAACAAATATTATAATGAAATTGAAAAGTATAAGGAAGTAAACTCAGAACTTGTAAAAAATATATTAGATGAAGCAGCTAAAATAAATCAAAACATAATCTTACCACTTGCTAAAATAGGAGATGAAAATCCAACTGTATTAGAAAATGGTGTTGTTAGAACACCCCCAGGATATAAAGAAGCCTACACAAAATTTATAGAGGATGGGTGGACTTCTTTATCTTGTGATCCAAAGTATGGCGGTCAGGGAATACCAAAAACAGTAAGTGCATTTTTTGATGAAATGTTATCTTCTGCAAGCTTATCATTTAAATTATACAGTGAATTAAGTATTGGTGCTTATAATTGTATTAACCACCATGCTACAGAAGAAATAAAAAATAAATATCTACCTAAGATGGTTGAAGGTAAATGGAGTGGAACTATGTGTTTGACAGAGCCAGTATGTGGTACTGATTTAGGTTTACTCAAAACAAAAGCAGAAGAACAAAGTGATGGGACTTACAAATTAAATGGCCAAAAGATATTTATAACATCAGGCGATCATGACTTAACAGAAAACATTATTCATCTTGTTATTGCAAGAGCGACAGACTCACCAAAAGGAACAAAAGGTATTAGTCTTTTTTTGGTACCAAAATTTAAAGTAAATAATGATGGTTCTTTAGGACAAAGAAATGGAATTTCGACTGGATCTATTGAAAGTAAGATGGGCATAAAAGGATCAGCAACATGTGTTTTAAATTTTGATGATTCAGTTGGATATATGATAGGTCCAAAAAATAAGGGTCTAAATTCAATGTTCACTATGATGAATTTAGAAAGAATTGTTGTCGGAATACAAGGGCTTGGAATTTCAGAAATAGCTTACCAAAATTCTTTAAGTTATGCAAAAGAGAGAAAACAAGGTAAATCAAATAATAGTAAAACAACAAATGGTGCAGATATAATTATTGATCATGCTGATATTAGAAGATCGCTTCTTAATATGAAATCAATAATTGAAGGTGAGAGAGCGCTATGCTTTTGGCTATCACAACAAACTGAAGTCAGCTTATATCATAGTGATCAAGATATTAGAAAAGAAGCATCTGATTACGTTTCCTTAATGACACCAGTAGTTAAAACGATGTTTACTGATTTAGGAATGGAAATTACAAGTGATGCAATGCAAATTTTTGGTGGATATGGATATACCAAAGACCAAGGTATTGAGCAGCTTTATAGAGATAATAGAATAACGCCAATATATGAAGGTACAAATTCTGTACAAGCACTCGATTTAGTTTTTAGAAAATTAGTTAATAAAAATGGTGATGTGATTGATAAATATTTGAACATGATTAAAAATGATTTAAACAAATCTGAAGAAAAGATTAAACCATTTGTAGATGATTTTAATAATAATTTGGAATTTTTAAATAAATTTACAATTTGGATAAAAGATAAAATTAATAATTCAAAAGATGAAGCTAGCGCAGCATGCAATGATTACTTAAAAGCACTAGGCTTTGTTTCAATTGCTTATTCTTGGATAAAAGTATTAGAAATTTGTTTTGATGATTATAAAAATAATAAAACGTTTTACGAAGATAAAATCCAAACTGCTAAATTTTATTTTAAAAGAGTGTTACCTAGAGTGGAAAATCATTTTAAGACTGCTACAACTGGAAGTGATTATATAATGAATTTTAAATTCAATTAAAATGAATAATTACGAAACAAATTTAGAAAAAAATAATGCAAATTTTATTCCTTTAACTCCATTAAGTTTTATAGAGAGAGCAAAAGATATTTATCCAAATTATGAGGCTCTTGTTTATGAAAAAAGAAGCTATACTTGGAAACAGGTTTACAAAAGATGTATTAAATTTGCAAGCGCTCTTGAAAAAATAGGAATTAGAAAAGGGGATACGGTTTCAGTAATGGCATTTAATACACCTGAAATTTTTGAAGCACATTACTCTGTACCTATGACTGGGGCAGTTCTAAATACTATCAATGTAAGATTGGATGCAAAAAACAGTTTCTTACATTTTAAATCATAGCGAAGCTAAAGTATTTATTGTTGATAGACAACTGCACTCTATTATTGAAAAAGCGCTTACAACGGTTGAAAAAAAACCCATCATTATTGATATTCAAGATGATTTTGCAGACCAAAAATTATTAAAAAAAATAGGTGATCAAGAATATGAAAGTTTTTTAAAATCTGGAGATGAAAATTATGTTTGGAAAAGACCAACAGATGAGTGGGACGCAATCTCATTGAATTATACTTCAGGAACTACTGGAAATCCTAAGGGAGTAGTTTATCACCACAGAGGATCATATCTTATGTCTACTGGAAGTGCAGTTGCGTGGAATATGCCAAATAGATTAAGTTTTTTAACTGTTGTACCAATGTTCCATTGTAATGGATGGGGCTATCCGTGGACGATACCAATGTTAAATGGAAAAACAGTTTGTTTAAGAGCAATAGATATAAAAAAAATATTTGAATTGATTGAAAAACATAAGATTACTCATTTTGGAGGAGCTCCTATAGTATTAAATATGATTACTGGCGCTTCTCAATCTGATCAAAAAAAATTAAATCATAAAGTTCATGTTTTAACAGCAGGAGCTCCTCCACCAAGTATAATATTCAAAAAAATGAAAGCATTGGGTTTTGAAGTTATGCATGTTTATGGATTGACAGAAACATACGGGCACATAACTCAATGTGCATGGAATGATGAGTGGAATTCATTTGATGAAGATAAACAAAACGAAATTAAGGCTAGACAAGGCGTGAGATATCCAAACACTGAAGATGCAAAGGTTATAGATCCAGAGACCATGAAACCTGTACCTCAAGATGGAAAATCAATGGGTGAAATAATGATTCGAGGAAATATAGTTATGAAAGGTTATTTTAAAGACAAAGAAGCTACAGAAAAAGCCATGGCAAATGGTTGGTTCCATTCTGGAGATTTGGCAGTAATGCATCCTGATGGATATATAAAAATACAAGATAGATCAAAAGATATAATTATTTCAGGTGGAGAAAATATTTCATCAATTGAGATTGAAAACACTCTAGCCAAACACCCTGCAGTTTCAATAGCTGCAGTAGTTGCAAAGTCTGATGAAAAATGGGGAGAAGTACCATGTGCATTCATTGAAAAAGTAATAGATAAAGATGTATCAGAAAAAGAATTAATTGACTTTTGTAAAGAGACCTTAGCTGGATTTAAAGTGCCAAAAAAAATAGACTTTCGAGAATTGCCAAAAACGTCAACAGGTAAAATCCAAAAATTTGAATTAAGAAAAATTGCTAAAGAATTAAATTAAATGAAAACATTTTCTATTGCTAAATCAAGAAGATTAAGAAGCACTCCTTATACATCCAGAATTGAGAAACAAGGTGTTACAGCTTATACGTCATATAATCACATGTTATTACCAGCAGCTTTTGGATCGTTGGAGGATTCTTATCATCATTTAAAAAAAAACGTTCAGATCTGGGATGTTGCAGGAGAAAGACAAGTAGAGGTTACCGGAAAAGATTCAGCTAAATTAGTTCAAATGATGACTTGTCGTGATTTATCAAAATCAAAAGATGGAAGATGTTATTATTGTCCGATAATAGATGATAATGCAGGAATAGTAAATGATCCTGTTGTTTTGAGGTTAAGAGAAGATCGATGGTGGATTTCAATTGCAGACTCTGATGTTATTTTATTTGCTAAAGGGTTGGCTATAGGCAATAAATTTGATGTCAAAATTTTTGAACCAAATGTTGATATTATGGCAGTTCAAGGTCCTAAATCATTTGGCTTGATGGAAAAAGTTTTTGGAGAAAAAATTTCTAATTTGAAATTTTTTGGCTTTGATTATTTTGATTTTAAAGGAACAAATCATTTAATTGCTAGATCAGGATGGTCCAAGCAAGGTGGTTATGAAGTTTATGTTGAAAATACAAAATCTGGATTAGAACTCTATGACCATTTATTTGAAATCGGAAAAGAATTTAATGTAAAGGCAGGATGTCCAAATCTTATTGAAAGAATAGAAAGTGGACTTTTATCATATGGAAACGATATGGATCTTTACGATAATCCGTTTGAATGTGGATTTGATAAGTATGTAAACCTAGACTCGGATATAAGTTTTTTGGGTAAAGATAAATTAAAAAAAATTAAATCTGAGGGGATCAATAGAAAGCTAATGGGTGTTGTTATAAATTCAAATGAAATAAGTATGACAAAGTCATTGGATGTTAAAGATACAAATAATAGCAAAATTGGAGAGTTAAGATCGGCATGCTTCTCACCACATTTTAATAAAGTTATTGGAATAGCAATGATTAATAAGCCATTTTATGTAGCATCTCAAAACGTGAAAGTTGATATAAATGGTAATATTTGTGATGGAAAAGTTTGTGATTTACCATTCATCTAGTATAACATCACAAAATTATCATGAATATTTGTATTGTAGGAGCTACAGGGAACGTTGGAAGAAAAATTTTAGAAGTTATTGAACAAAAAAACTTTTCTTATGATGAACTACATTTAGTAGCCTCACCAAAGAGTGCTGGCAAAAAAATTTTATATAAAAAAAAAGAGTATTTAGTCTCTAATCTAGAAGAATTTGACTTTTCAAAGTGTGACATAACTTTTTTTTCAGCAGGAGGAAAAATTTCAGAAAAGTTTGCTAAGAAAGCTGCAGAACATTCTTTAGTAATTGATAATTCAAGTTATTTTAGAATGGATCCCGAGGTTCCATTGGTTGTTCCTCAAGTAAATCCAGAAGATATAAAAAATATTAAAAAAAATATAATTGCAAACCCTAATTGTTCTACTGCTCAGCTTGTATTAGTTTTGAAACCTCTGCATGATTTATTTAATATTAAAAGGGTAGTTATTTCTACCTATCAATCTGTTTCTGGAGCAGGCAAAGAACCTATGGACGAATTACTTAGTCAAACCAAATCATTTCTGGAAAATAAAACAATAGAACCAAAAAATTTCACTAAACAAATAGCCTTTAATGCTATTCCCCATATAGATGAATTTCAGGAGAATGGTTACACAAAAGAAGAAATAAAATTGAGAAATGAAACAAAAAAGATATTAGATAGTAAAATTGAACTAAGCGCTACATGTGTGAGAATACCGGTTTTAATTTCACATGCGGAGTCAGTCAATATTGAATTTGAAAAACCAATTAAGTTAGATAAAATCAATTCAGCAATAGAGTCAGCCGAAGGATGTAAAGTTGTAGATTTAAGAAATGATGGTGGATATGTTACCCCAATAGAAGCAAGCGGTAGATTTGATACTTATATTTCAAGAATAAGAGAAGATAAAACAATTAAAAATGGATTGAACCTTTGGATTGTTTCAGATAATCTTTTAAGAGGTGCGGCTCTAAACGCTGTAGAAATTGCAGAAACATATATTAAAACAAAGAAATGAATAACAACCCACTTTCACCACATATACAAATATATAATTGGCATATTTCATCTTTGGTTTCTATTTCTCATAGAATAACTGGAGTAATTAACATATTAGCTATGTGTGTAATTTGTTTTTGGATATGGACATTGACTCTGGGTAATACAAATTACGATATAATTTATAATTTTTTTAATTCTTTTCTTGGTAAATTTTTTGTAATTAGTTTTATATGGTCTTATTCATTCCAGATATTATGTGAAATAAGACATTGGTTTTGGGATCTAGGATATGGTTTTGAATTAAAAACTTCTAAAATAACTGGATTTTTGGTTATTTTAGGATCAATATCCTTGACTATCATTTTTTATACATTCAAAGGAATTTTAATTTAATGATTAGTGCAACAAAAAAGTGGATATTGTTGAAAATAACCTCATTTTTTATGGTTCCATTTATGGTTTGGTTTTTAATAAATTTTGCTAAAATCCATAATGCAAATTATCAAACATTAGCTGAATTTTTTTCAAATCAATTTTATGCATTAATTTTTTCAATTTTTATTATTATTTTTTTCTCTCACTCAGCTTTAAGTATAAGCGAAATATTTGAGGATTATGTTACTAGTGAAAAAACACGTAAATTTGCAAATTTGATGGTTTTTTTGTCATCTTTAATTATACCTACAATTACCATATTTACCCTTTACAAATTATAAATTATGAAGTCGTACAAAATTATTGATCATCAATACGATGTAGTTGTTTTGGGCGCTGGTGGATCAGGGCTTAGAGCAGCAGTTGGACTAAGTGAGGCTGGTTTAAAGACAGCATGTATCTCAAAAGTGTTTCCAACCAGAAGCCATACCTCAGCAGCCCAAGGAGGAATCTCCGCTGCACTAGGAAATATGGGCGAGGATGATTGGCGTTGGCATATGTATGATACAGTTAAAGGATCAGATTGGTTAGGAGATCAAGATTCAATCGAATACTTATGTAAAGAGGCACCAAGAGCTGTATTGGAATTGGAACAATATGGAGTACCATTTAGTAGAACTGAAGATGGAAAAATCTATCAAAGACCTTTTGGAGGAATGACAAAAAATTATGGCAATGGAACTGTCCAAAGAACATGTGCAGCTGCCGATAGAACTGGACATGCGATTCTTCATACTTTGTATGGACAAGCATTAAAACATAATACTGAATTTTTTATTGAATATTTCGCTCTAGACCTTTTGATGAAAAATGGTGAATGCAAAGGATTAATTGCATGGAATCTTAACGATGGAACTATACACCGATTTAGATCACATATTACAATTATTGCTACAGGTGGATATGGTAAGGTTTATTATTCTGCAACTTCTGCTCATACATGCACTGGAGATGGAAATGCAATGATTTTAAGAGCTGGACTACCCTTGCAGGATATGGAATTTGTGCAATTTCATCCAACAGGAATTTATGGTCACGGAACACTAATTTCTGAAGGAGTTAGAGGTGAAGGTGGATATTTATTAAACTCTAAAGGTGAGAGGTTTATGGAAAAATATGCTCCTAAAGCAAAAGATTTAGCCTCAAGAGATGTGGTAAGCAGATCAATAGCAATAGAAATTAATGAGGGAAGAGGAGTTGGCAAAGAAAAGGATCACGTGCATCTTCATTTAAATCACTTAGATCCCAAAGTGATCGACGAAAGACTGCCTGGAATTGCAGAGTCCTCAAAATTATTTGCAAATGTTGATGTAACAAAAGAACCCATTCCTGTAGTCCCAACAGTTCATTACAATATGGGGGGAATACCTACAAATTATAAAGCAGAGGTTCTAACTTTAAATGGATCAGAGAGAACAGTTCCTGGACTAATGGCAATAGGAGAAGCAGCATGTGTTTCTGTTCATGGAGCTAATAGATTAGGATCAAACTCACTAATAGACCTAGTTGTTTTTGGAAGAGCAGCAGCAAAAAGAGCAGCAGAAATTGTAAAACCAGGAATGCCTCATGAAGAAATTTCAAATTCTGAAACTGATAAGTGTTTAGAAAGATTTGATAAATTAAGAAACAGTAATGGACATAATAAAACTTCCGAACTTAGAATTTCAATGCAAAAAACAATGCAATCTAAATGTGCAGTTTTTAGAAATGAAAAAACATTAAAAGAAGGCATTCAAGAGATCAGAAAACCTTTTGATGGCATGGAAGATATTAATGTTAAAGATAAATCTCTAATATTCAACACAGATTTAGTAGAAACCTTGGAGTTTGATAATTTAATTAGACAAGCCATAACAACAATGGACTCTGCTTATAATAGAAAAGAAAGTAGAGGAGCGCATGCAAGAGAGGACTTTCCTACAAGAGATGATCAAAATTTTATGAAACATACTTTATCTTGGTGCGATGGAAGCAAATCCAAAATTGAATATAGAGAAGTTCATAAATCAACATTAACAAATGAAGTTCAATATTTTCCACCACAAGAAAGAGTTTATTAATGGTTCAAATAAGTCTCCCAAAGAACTCAGAGATTAAAAAAGGAAATTACTATAAAGATAAGACTGGATCTAAAAATATCAGAAAAGTAAATATTTATAGGTGGGATCCAGCAACAGGAGACAATCCTAGGATAGATACATATGAGGTGGACATGGATAACTGTCCATCCAAAGTATTAGACTTATTAAATAAAATTAAAAATGAAATAGATCCATCTTTAGCATATAGAAGATCTTGTGCACATGGCGTCTGTGGATCTTGTGCAATGAATATGGATGGAAAAAATGGTCTTGCTTGTACAAAACCTCACTCTGAAATAAAGGGAGATATAAATATTTATCCATTACCTCACTTAAGAGTTTTAAAGGATCTTATTGGAGATTTAAGCATTCTGTACAAACAATATGAGTCGGTTCAACCATGGTTAAAAACAACAAAAAAATCAGATGGTACTGAAAATCTTCAATCAAAAGAAGATAGATCGAAGCTTGACGGATTATATGAATGTATCATGTGCGCATGTTGCTCAACAGCTTGCCCAAGTTATTGGTGGAACGGTGAAAAGTATCTAGGTCCTGCGGTTTTATTGCAAGCTTATAGATGGATAATAGACAGTAGAGATGAAGATAGAAAAGATAGATTAAAAAAAGTCGCTGATGAATTAAAGCTTTATAGATGTCATACAATTATGAACTGTACTAATGCATGTCCAAAAGGATTAAATCCAGCAAAAGCTATTGCTTCAATTAAAAAAATGCTTGCAACTAGCTGATTATATAATTAAATAATTTCTGATGAATTTAATACAACATTACATTAATGGTAAAGTTGTTTCAGGCGACTCCAAAAGAAAAGGCAAAGTATTCAATCCTGCAACGGGAAAACAAGAGTCTGAAGTTTTATTGGGAGCAAAATCAGATTTAGATAAAGCTGTTGAACTTGCAAAAAAAGCTTTCTTGTCTTGGTCATCAAAACCTCCAATTCAAAGAGCAAGAATAATATTTAAATACAAAGAATTAATTGAAAAAAATTCAGATGAACTAACTAAACTTATTGTTTCAGAACATGGAAAAGTTTATGACGATGCAAAAGGTTCACTCACAAGAGGTTTAGAAATTGTAGAGTTTGCCTGTGGTATTCCACAAATGCTTAAAGGTGAATTTACAGAAAACGTTGGAACCGATATTGACAGTTGGTCAATTAGACAACCACTGGGGGTTTGTGCTGGAATAACTCCTTTTAATTTTCCAGCTATGGTTCCTATGTGGATGTTTCCAATGGCTATAGCTTGTGGAAATACATTTATATTAAAACCCTCAGAAAAAGATCCATCCTGCTCAATTAGATTAGCTGAATTATTTACAGAGGCTGGATTACCAGAAGGTGTTCTAAATGTAGTAAATGGAGATAAAGAAGTTGTAGATGCGATATTAACTAATAAAGACATTCAAGCTGTTAGTTTTGTTGGATCAACTCCTATAGCAAAATATATTTATGAAACAGCTGCAAAAAATGAAAAAAGAGTTCAAGCGTTAGGAGGAGCCAAAAACCATTGTGTTGTCATGCCAGATTGTGATCTTGATCAAGCTGTAAACGGATTAATGGGGGCTGCTTATGGTTCCGCTGGAGAGAGATGTATGGCTCAATCAGTTGCTGTAGCTGTTGGTAATATTGGAGATAAATTAGTAAACGAATTAGCAAAAAAAGTAGAAGTGTTGAAGGTTGGTCCAGGCATGGATAAAAACTCAGAGATGGGCCCTTTAGTAACCAAAGAACATTTAGAAAAAGTTAAGGGGTATGTTGATTTAGGAGTGAAAGAAGGAGCTAATTTAGTTGTTGATGGAAGAAATATTAAACTTCAGGGCTATGAGAATGGCTTTTATATAGGTGGTTGTTTGTTTGATAATGTGAAGAAAAACATGAGAATTTATAAAGAGGAAATATTTGGGCCAGTATTATCGGTTGTAAGAGCTAAAGATTTTGATGAGGCTACAAAGTTAATCAATGACCATGAATTTGGAAATGGCACAAGTATTTATACTAGAGATGGAGATGTAGGTAGAACTTTTGCAAGTAAAATTAAAGTTGGTATGGTTGGAATTAATATTCCTATCCCTGTACCAGTTGCCTTTCATAGTTTTGGTGGATGGAAAAGATCTTTATTCGGAGACCAGCACATGCACGGTCCTGAGGGAGTAAGGTTTTATACAAAATTAAAAACTATAACTTCTAGGTGGCCTTCTGGAGTTAGATCAAATCCAGAATTTGTAATGCCTACAATGAAGTAAATCTAAACAAGGAAATAAATGAGTAAAATATCTTTAATAGGAGCAGGACAAATAGGTGGAACTTTAGCTCATTTAATTGGAATCAAAGAATTAGTTAACGAAGTTGTATTATTTGATGTAGCGAGTGGTATAGCAAAAGGAAAAGCTCTGGATATTGCACAATCTTCATCTGTGGATGGTTTTAATGTTAAATTAAGTGGAACTGATAATTATGAAGACATTAAAAATTCTGATGTAATTATAATTACAGCTGGTGTACCTAGAAAACCTGGTATGAGCAGAGACGACCTGCTAGGTATAAACTTAAAAATAATTAAACAAGTTGCGCAAGGTATAAAAAAACATTCGCCAGATGCCTTTGTAATCTGTATTACAAATCCACTAGATGTAATGGTTATGGCATTACAGAAATATTCTGGATTACCAGTAAATAAAGTTGTTGGAATGGCTGGGATTTTGGATAGCTCAAGATTTAAATTATTTTTATCTTTAGAATTAAAAGTGCCTGTAAAAGATATTGAAGCAACTGTTATGGGAGGACATGGGGACACGATGGTACCTCTTCCAAGATTTACAAAAGTATCAGGAAAACCTTTGTTGGATTTAGTTAAAGAGGGAAAAATTTCAGAAGAAAGATTAGAAAGTATCAATCAAAGAACCAGAGATGGAGGTGCAGAAATAGTAAAATATCTTGAAAAAGGTTCAGCGTTTTATGCACCAGCAGCATCTGGAGTTCAGATGGCAGAAGCATACTTAAATAACTCAAAACAAATACTACCATGTGCAGTATACTTGAATGGAGAATATGGTTTTAAAAATATTTATGCAGGTACACCAGTTGTTATAGGTAATAATGGAGTTGAAAAAGTAGAAGAAATTGAACTTGATGATAAAGAAAGAAATCAATTCAATCACTCCGTAGAAGCGGTAAAAAAACTCTGGGATGCAGCAACAAATATTGATCCAGATTTAAAGTAAATGAATATTCACGAGCATCAGGCTAAACAAATTTTAAAAAAATATGGCGTTGCTGTGCCAAATGGAATTTTTGGATTTTCAATTGATGAAATTGTTGAAAAAGCCAAGAAATTAAAGACAAAAAAATATGTACTGAAAGCACAAATTCATGCTGGGGGGAGAGGAAAAGCCGGAGGAGTTAAAATACTTGATAGTATTCAAGATTTAACCGCTGCCTCAAAAGAAATGTTGGGGAAAGTATTGATTACACATCAAACTGGACCCGCAGGAAAAGAAGTTAAAAGACTTTATGTAGAGGAGTCTTCAAATATAAAAAAAGAGTTTTACCTTTCTTGTTTAGTTGATCGAACAAGTTCGAAAATTGCATTCATATCAAGTGATCAAGGAGGTATGGATATTGAAGAAGTTGCAAAATCTAATCCAGAAAAAATTACTACGACGAAAATTGAATTGCTTGACGAAATAAAAGAAGAAGATTGTAAAAAAATAATTAATATTTTCAATTTAGATGAAAAGGCAACACTTCAAGGAATTAAATTAGTTAAATCAATATATAAAATGTTTATTTCCACGGATGCAAATTTAGTTGAGATAAATCCTTTAATATTAACAGAAGAAAATAATTTACTTTGCTTAGATGCTAAAATGAATTTTGATGACAATTCAATTTTTAGACATCCTGAAATTTTAGAATTAAGAGATTTAGATGAAGAAGATCCAACTGAAATAGAGGCGAGTAAACATGATTTAGCATATATAAAGTTAGATGGAAGTATTGGGTGTATGGTTAATGGAGCTGGTTTAGCAATGGCAACTATGGATATAATAAAGCTGTTTGGAGAAGAGCCAGCAAATTTTTTAGATGTTGGTGGTGGAGCATCAAAAGAAAAAGTATCAGCCGCATTTAAAATTATTTTGTCTGATAAAAATGTAAAAGGAATTTTAATTAATATTTTTGGGGGTATTATGAGATGTGATATCCTTGCCCAAGGGGTTGTTGAAGCAGCAAAAGAAATTAAAATTAGTGTACCATTGGTTGTGAGATTGGCTGGTACAAACTATTTAGAAGGGAAAAATATTTTGGATAATTCTGGCTTAGAAATAATTTCAGCTTCCGACTTATCTGATGCTGCAAAAAAAATTGTAAAGGAAATTAAATAATGTCAGTTTTGATCAATAAAAATACAAAAGTAATATGCCAAGGATTTACAGGGTCCCATGGAACTTTTCATTCTGAGCAATCTATTAAATATGGAACCAATCTAGTTGGAGGTGTAACACCGAAAAAAGGAGGACAAATTCACTTAGAAAGACCAGTCTTTAATACTGTTCAAGAAGCTAAAAATGAAACTGGAGCCAATGCTACCATGATTTATGTTCCTGCAAAATATGCAGCAAACGCTATTATCGAAGCAATAGAAGCTTCAATGGAACTAATAGTTTGTATAACTGAGGGAATACCAATTTTAGACATGCTTAAGGTAAAACAAAAATTATCTAATTCTAATTCAAGGTTAATAGGACCGAACTGTCCTGGAATTATAACACCAGACGAATGTAAAATTGGAATAATGCCAGGCAATATACACAAAAAAGGTTCAGTAGGAATTGTTTCTAGATCTGGAACCTTAACTTATGAAGCTGTAGCTCAAACAACTGCGAATGGTTTAGGCCAATCAACATGTATAGGTATTGGGGGAGACCCCATTAATGGAACGAATTTTATAGATTGCTTAGATTTATTTTTGAATGATCCTGAAACTGAGTCTATTTTAATGATAGGCGAAATAGGTGGAACTGCAGAAGAAGAGGCATCTGAATTTGTTAAAAATCATTTAATAAAAAAACCAATGGTAGGATTTATTGCTGGAGTAACAGCTCCACCTGGAAGAAGAATGGGTCACGCAGGTGCGATAATCTCAGGAGGTAAAGGAGGTGCTGAAGAAAAAATTAAAACCATGGAAGAAGCTGGAATTATGATAGCAAAATCTCCAGCAGAAATAGGAAAAACACTTCTTAACAAATTGTCTAATTGAAATATTTAGATATCCTCAATATAATATCAAAAAATGAGTATTTCCAGTAATCGTAAACTTGAAGAGACTTCCTTTTTAAGTAAGTCAAACAGTGCATTTATTGAGCAGATGTATCTTAAGTATATTAATAAAGATACAAATTTATCTGTCGAATGGAAAAAATATTTCGATGATTTAAAAGAGGACACATCTATCGCAATAAAGGAATTAGAAGGTCCATCATGGGGGAAAAAATCTAAATTTGAATCCGAACAATTAGAAAAAATAATTTTAGATAAAAAAGATAATAATCCTCATACTAATGAATATTTAAAAATAAAAGATTTTAAAGAGGCGAGCAATGAGTCAATCAAAGCAATTGCATTAATAAGAGCTTATAGAATTAGAGGACATCTATTAGCAAAACTTGACCCGTTAGGACTATCGAAAACTGAATATTTAGATGAGCTTCATCCAGATTTTTATGGATTTAAAAAAGAAAATTATGATAATCCGATTTTTTTAAATGGCACAATAAATAAAAATTACTCATCAATCAGAGAAATATTATTTTTTTTAAGAAAAACCTATTGTGGATCCATAGGATATGAATTTATGCATCTTTCTGATCCCCTAGAAAGAAAATGGTTTAGAGATAGAATTGAATTAGATGAAAAAGGAATTTCTTTTACGAAAAATGGAAAAATGGCAATATTAAATAAGTTAATTCAAGCAGAAGGTTTTGAAAAATATTTAGCAAAGAAATATGTAGGTACAAAAAGATTTGGATTAGATGGTGGAGAATCTTTAATTCCCGCTTTAGAGCAAATTATTAAGATAGGTGGTCAATATGCTGTTAAAGAACTAAAAATAGGAATGCCACATCGTGGTAGATTAAATGTTTTGGCCAATCTTTTACAAAAATCGTACAAAAGGATTTTTAATGAATTTGCAGGGGAATATGGGGACATATCTAAAGATAGTACTGGAGATGTAAAATACCATTTGGGAGCTTCTTCTGATAGGGAGTTTGATGGAAATTCAGTTCATATAAGCCTAACTGATAATCCGTCTCATTTAGAGGCAGTTAATCCAGTTGTTTTAGGACAAACAAGAGCAAAGCAATTTTTCCACAAAGATATCAAAAGGAAAAAAGTAATTCCAATTTTATTACATGGAGATGCGGCTTTTGCTGGACAGGGTATAGTTGCTGAGTGTTTTGCTATGTCAGGTCTTCCAGGTCATAATACTGGTGGTACGATCCATATAATCGTTAACAATCAGATTGGATTTACCACAAGTCCAAGATTTGCAAGATCATCACCATATCCGTCAGATGTTGCTAAAATGGTTGAGGCGCCAATATTACATGTAAACGCAGATGATCCTGAAGCCGTAGTATATTGTGCCCGAATAGCAACAGAATTTCGACTTCAATTTAATAGAGACGTAGTAATAGATTTAATTTGTTACAGAAGATTTGGCCATAATGAAGGAGATGAACCGTCGTTTACACAGCCGCTCATGTACAAAAAAATTAAGTCACATAAAACAAGTTTAAGTATATATGGAGAAAAATTAATAAATGAAAATACAATCACTCAAAAAGATTTTGAAAAACAAAAATCTGATTTTAAAAATCTTTTAGACCAACAATTTCAAACTGCAAAAAATTATAAGCCAAAGATAGAATGGTTCGAGGGAACTTGGTCAAGGTACAAACCTCAAAAAGGAAAAGATATAAGAGGAGTTAGTGGATTTGACACAAAAGAATTAGTTAAAATTTCAGAAAAGATACATAAAATTGATGAAAAACTAAACATTCATAAAACAATAACAAAAATATTTAATAATAGACATAAATCAGTTTCAGATGGAAAAAACATAGATTGGTCAACTTCTGAAGCACTAGCCTTTGGTTCTCTGCTTGTTAAAGGCAATCCAATACGACTAGTAGGACAAGACACAGGTAGAGGGACATTTAGTCAAAGACACTCAGTATTAAGAAATCAAATTGATAATAGCAGATACATTCCTTTAAATAATATTTCAAAAACGCAAAAACAATTTGAAATAGTTGACAGCTTGTTATCAGAATTTGCAGTTCTGGGTTTTGAATACGGTTATAGTTTAGTTGAACCAGAAACATTAGTTCTATGGGAGGCTCAATTTGGAGATTTTGCAAACGGTGCCCAAGTAATTATTGATCAATTTATAGCTTCAGGAGAAAGAAAATGGGCTAGAGCATCTGGATTGGTCTTACTATTACCACATGGATACGAAGGCCAAGGACCAGAACATTCATCTGCGAGATTAGAAAGGTTTTTGCAGTTATGTGCAAAAGATAACTTACAAGTCATGAACGTGACTACACCAGCTAATTACTTTCATGCTTTAAGAAGACAAATAACGCGAGATTTCAGAAAACCATTAGTGATAATGACTCCCAAATCTCTTTTGAGACATAAGCATTGTGTTTCTAATTTGGAAGATTTCAGCAAAAAAAATTCTTTTCATAGAATTTTATGGGACCATGCTCTCGATAAAAAATATGGTTTTATAAAACTTAAAAGTGCTAAAGAAATAAATAAAGTAATTATATGTTCAGGAAAAGTTTATTTTGATTTACTTGAAGAAAGAGAAAAAAATAAAAGAAATGATATTTTATTGCTAAGAGTAGAGCAGTTATATCCTTTTCCTGCGAGATCATTAGCCAAAGAATTAAAACCCTATATTAAAAATGCCAAGTTTTATTGGTGTCAGGAAGAACCTAAAAATATGGGTGCGTGGTCTTTTGTGAGGGATTATATTGATTGGACTTTAGAATATATAAAAGCTAAAAATAATAAAATTTCTTATATTGGTAGAGAATTTGCTTCAACACCAGCAACAGGTTATGCTAAAAGACATTTAGCACAACAAAAAGAAATTATAGACGAGGTGTTTAGATAAAAATGAGTGAAGAAATTGTTGTTCCGGTTTTAGGAGAAAGTATTACAGAGGCTACTGTTTCAAAATGGTTGGTGAAATCAGGGCAAAATGTAAAAGCTGATGAGCCAATTGTAGAACTCGAGACAGATAAGGTTAATCTTGAAGTTCCATCTCCAGTAAGTGGAGTTTTATCAAATATAAAAACAAAAGAGGGAGAAACAGTAAAGGTAGGAGCATTATTAGGAATAGTTACTGAGGGAGAAAACAAAGAAACTCAAGAGATACATAAAGTTAAACCTACAGAAAAAGCCGAAAAAGAAAATAATAAGGCTGAGGAAGAAAAGTCAAATATAGTTAATTTTGAAAAAACTAAAACTCTGGAGCCAAAAATTTTTGATGAAAAAAAACCTGAGGAGCCTTTAATTTTGACAAATGAAGTAAAAAAATCGGTTACACCTAAATCAAATGTAAATTTGAATTTATCACCTGCAGTTAGAAAAATTGTTGAAGACAAAAAAATCGACATCTCAAAAGTTCATGGTTCGGGAAAGGAAGGTAGAATTTTAAAGGGCGATTTAATAAATTTAATGTCTTCAAAACCTTCTCCTAATCAAAGAAAATTAGAAAAAGGTCAAGAAGAGCGTGTGAAAATGACAAGGCTTAGACAAACTATTGCTACAAGATTAAAAGAAGCTCAAAATTCTGCTGCTATGCTTACAACTTTTAATGAAGTTGATATGAGCGCAATCTTACAAATGAGAAAAGATAATCAAGAGGATTTCCAAAATTCATTTGGAGTAAAATTAGGTTTTATGTCTTTTTTTGTAAAAGCATGTGTACTAGGATTAAAACTTTACCCAAGTATTAATGCAGAAGTAGATAATGATCATATTATTTATAAAAATTATTATAATATTAGTTTTGCTGTAGGAACTGAAAGAGGTTTAGTAGTTCCTGTTTTAAGAGATGCAGACGAGTTATCTTTTGCTGATATTGAAAAAAATATTAAAGCTATTTCTGAAAAAGCTAAAGATGGAAATTTAACTATTGAAGATCTTCAAGGAGGTACATTTACTATTAGCAATGGTGGAGTATACGGATCAATGTTGTCAACTCCTATTTTAAATCCACCACAATCTGGAGTACTTGGAATGCATAACATAATTGAAAGACCAATAGTAGTTGAAGGTCAAATACAAATAAGACCAGTAATGTATCTTGCCTTATCTTATGATCATAGAATTATCGATGGAAAAGATTCAGTTTCATTTTTAAAAACAGTTAAAGAAAATTTAGAGGATCCAAGAAGATTATTTTTAAATATATAATTATGGTAGAAAAATTTGATGCGGTTGTTATAGGTGGTGGTCCAGGAGGTTATGTTTGCGCAATCAGACTAGCTCAACTTGGAAAAAAAACAGCCTGCATAGAGTCTAGAGGATCATTAGGCGGCACGTGTTTAAATGTAGGATGTATACCTTCAAAAAGTTTATTAAACTTATCTGAAAATTTTCATAAAGCTAAAAACTTTGAGAAAATTGGAATAGAAGTAGGGTCTTTGAAGCTCAACCTTCCTAAAATGATGAAGAATAAAGAAAAAGCAGTAACAGTTTTAACTAAGGGTATAGAGTTTTTATTTAAAAAAAATAAAGTAACCTATTTCAAAGGAACAGGTTCGATTATAGGAAATAATCAAGTATCTGTGAAATCTTCTGACAATAAGGAGGAGAAGATAGAGACAAAAAATATTATTATAGCAACAGGTTCTGACCCAGTGTCTTTACCAGGTGTTAAATTTGATGAAGAAAAAATAGTTTCATCCACTGGTGCACTCTCTTTAAAAGAGGTTCCTAAAAAATTAGTTGTAGTTGGTGGTGGATATATTGGACTTGAAATGGGATCAGTTTGGTCAAGACTTGGATCTGAAGTTCAAGTCGTGGAATTCTTAGATCATATAACTCCAGGTATGGATAGAGAGATATCAAATGAGTTTCAAAAATTGTTAAAAAAACAAGGAATTAATTTTAATCTAAAAACAAAAGTTGATTCTATTTCAAAAAATAAAAATGCAGTAACAGTAAATACTACTGATGAACAAGGTAACAAAAAACAGTTTGATTGTGATGTTGTTTTAATTTCTGTTGGTAGAAAACCTAATACTAACAACCTAAATTTAGAAAAAGTTGGAGTTGATAAAGATAATAAAGGAAGAGTAAAAGTTAATAAACATTTTCAAACAAATATTAAAAACGTTTATGCGATTGGAGATGTTATCCAGGGCCCTATGTTAGCTCATAAAGCCGAAGAAGAAGGTATAGCTGTAGCAGAGATTATTGCAGGTCAATCAGGACATGTAAATTATGATACAATACCAGGAGTAATTTATACTTCACCAGAGGTGGCATCCATTGGTAAAACTGAAGAACAACTCAAAGAAAAAAAAGTAGATTATAAAGTTGGAAAATTTCCTTTTATGGCAAATTCAAGAGCAAAGGCGATTGATGAATCAGAGGGGTTTGTAAAAATATTAGCTGACTCTAGAACTGATCGAGTTCTTGGAGTGCATATGATCGGTCCTCATGCCGGTGAACTAATTGCTGAAATGTCGGTTGCTATGGAATTTGGAGCGAGCTCCGAAGACATTGCAAGAACTTGTCACGCACATCCAACTTTCTCAGAAGCTGTCAAAGAAGCAGCATTATCTGTTGATAAACGACAAATTCACTCTTAATCTTTAATATCCATTTTATATTATTAGATTTAAATTAAGTTAAATGAAAATACCTGTATTATTACCTAATATATTTAATCATCCTTTTACGTATGAGTCAGACAAAAAAATTGAAGTTGGCAAGTACGTGCTAGTTCCATTTGGAAAGACAGAAGCAATAGGTGTAGTATGGGATCATTTTGAGAAAGATAAAAATAAGAAAACATTTAAAATTAAAAAAATCAAAAAAATTCTAAATATCAACAAATTCAATGAAAGTTTTATAAAATTTTTAAATTGGTTCTCAGAATATAATATCGTTCCAAAAGGCATGGCTTTGAAGCTTCATTTATTAAGCAGTGAAGCAATAGAAGATTTAAAAGAAAAGGAATATCTGAAATTTAATGAAAAATTACAATCTAATAAATATGAATTAAGTAAGGAACAGTATGAGGCATATAAGGACTTAATTAAAAAAGATGAAAAATTTAGAACACATGTGCTTCAAGGAACAACAGGATCGGGTAAAACAATTGTGTACTTTAATGCAATTAAGAAAAAGATTGAGGAAGGATATCAGGTATTAATTTTATTACCAGAAATAGGTTTAACAAATGATTTTGAAAAAAAATTTATAGATTTTTTTGGTTTTAGGCCAGCTATTTGGCATTCATCTGTAACAAAAAAAAATAAAAAAATTATCTGGAGTGGATTAGCTTCTAATAAAATTAAAGTTGTTATTGGTGCTAGATCAGCTTTATTTTTACCGTTTAAAAATTTAGGTTTAATAACAGTCGATGAAGAACATGATCAATCATATAAACAAGACGAAGGAGTTATTTATAATGCACGCGATATGGCAATTTCGAGAGCAAAGTTTGAGAATTTACCTATCAATCTGATAAGTGCAGTTCCTTCCGTAGAAACGTATAATAACATCAAACTAAAAAAATATGAATACTCAAGAATATTGAATAGATATAAAGATGCTAATTTACCAGATCATGAAATCATTGATTTAAAAAAATATAGTTTGGAAAAACTAAAATGGATTTCTTCAAAGACAATTGAAAAAGTAAAGTCTCATCTAAATAAAGGAGATCAGGTTTTGTTTTTTTTAAATAGAAGAGGATTTTCTCCTTTTGTATTATGCAAAAAGTGTATCAATGTTTTTTCCTGTCCTAATTGTTCAATCAATCTTGTCTATCACAAAACAAATAATCAACTTCTCTGTCATTATTGTGGACATAAAACAGGAATGAATAGAAATTGTGTTGATGGAAAAAAATGTGATTTAGCTTTTTCTGGTCCAGGGGTTGAAAAAATATCAGAGGAAGTAAAATCTATTTTTTCAGAATATAAATCAGTAATTTTTTCTAGTGATACAATGAATAAAAGATCATCTATAAAAATTTTAGACGATATTATTGAAAATAAAATCAATATTTTAATTGGAACCCAAATGGTTTCTAAAGGATTTCATTTTCCCAATTTAAATTGCATTGTTGTTTTAGATATTGACTTAACATCACAAGGACATGATTTACGTGCAGCTGAAAAAAACCTTCAGTTATATCACCAACTTTCTGGTAGAGCAGGTAGAGCTGGCAAACCTGCTAAAGTTTATTTTCAAACTTATAATATAAACTCAGATGTGATTTCTCAAATTACTGATGAAGATCCTTTTTTATTTTTAGATAAAGAATTAATCTTAAGAAAGAATTACTCACTACCACCATTTGAAAGATTTATAGGTATAATTATTACATCACCAGATGAGGATAAATTAAAAAAAGAATCATTTATCCTACAAGAAAAATTAAACAAAAATTTAAACTGTAAAGTTCTTGGACCTGTAGAGGCTCCAATATTTAAAATTAACAAGAACTATAGAAACAGAATTTTAATAAGAGCCAAAAAAGATATGAATATTCAAAAAAAATTGTCTGAAATTCTAAAGATCCATAAGTCTACAAGTGGAATAAAACTAATAGTTGATGTTGACCCAATTAGCTTCAATTAGCCATATAAAATAAGCCTTTTTTTAGATTCTGTAACTTGAACAGAATAATTTCGTATGGTATTTAATCGGCAATTTTATAATAATTCTTGAGAAAATAAGGAACACATTGACTGACCAAAAAGTAACATTTGCAAGCACAAATAGTTATTCGCAAGCATTATACGAGCTTGGAAATGAAGCTGGCTCATTAAGTGAGATTGAGAACCAGGCTTTAGCTATCCTTAAATTAGTTTCAGAAAATGAAGAAGTTAAAAACTTTATAAAAAATCCAACAAACAAAATTGAACAACAAGCAGCTGCATTTGATTTAATTTCAGACAAATTAAATTTAAATAAGTTATTAAAAACATTTTTAAATTTTGTAATTACAAAAAGACGACTCTTTTATATAGAGAAGATAATTGAGGACTTTATTGATACTTGTTCAAAGAACAGAGGTGAAATAAAAGCAGATCTTTCATCATCTAAAGAATTAAATGAAACAGAAATATTAAAAATAAAAGATGAGTTAGCTTCAAATTTTGGAGCAAATATAAAATTAAACTATAAATACGATCCAAGTTTAATAGGTGGTTTAATCATTAAAGTTGAAAGTACTATGATTGATACATCTATAAAGAGTAAATTAAAACAACTAGAAACAAAAATGGTAGAGGCATAAATGGAAATAAATCCTTCGGAAGTTACAAAGATATTAAAAGAACAGATAAAAAACTTTGGAGACAAAGCAGAAGTATCAGAAGTTGGACAAGTACTATCAGTAGGTGATGGTATTGCAAGGATATACGGATTGAACAATGTTCAAGCTGGAGAAATGGTAGAATTTTCTGATGGATCTAAAGGAATGGCACTAAACTTGGAAAGTGATAACGTTGGTGTTGTAATATTTGGAGATGATAGAGCTGTAAAAGAAGGAGATACAGTAAAAAGAACTGGAGCAATTGTTGATACTCCTGTTGGAAAAGAATTATTGGGAAGAGTAGTTGATGGATTGGGAAATCCTATAGATGGCAAAGGAGCTTTAGATAAAGGTATAAAAAGAAGCAGAGTAGAAATTAAAGCACCTGGAATTATTCCAAGAAAATCAGTAAGTGAACCAATGCAAACTGGATTGAAATCAATTGACAGTCTAGTTCCTATTGGAAGAGGTCAAAGGGAATTAATTATTGGAGATAGACAAACTGGAAAAACAGCAGTTGCAATTGATGCAATAATTAACCAAAAAAAAATAAATGAATCTGGTGATGAAAAACAAAAATTATATTGTGTATATGTCGCGATAGGTCAGAAAAGATCAACAGTAAGACAAATAGAAAAAACATTACAAGAAGCTGGCGCGATGGAATATACAACAATTGTTGCTGCAACTGCATCAGACGCTGCCCCTCTTCAGTTTTTAGCTCCATATACAGGTTGTGCTATGGGAGAGTTTTTTAGAGATAATGGAATGCATGCTCTTATAATCTATGATGACCTTTCAAAACAAGCTGTTGCATATAGGCAAATGTCATTATTACTAAGAAGACCACCAGGAAGAGAAGCATATCCTGGAGACGTATTTTATCTTCATAGTAGATTGCTTGAAAGAGCTGCAAAATTGAGCGATGAACACGGTGGTGGATCACTTACAGCGCTACCAATTATTGAAACTCAAGGAGGAGATGTTTCTGCTTTTATTCCAACAAATGTTATTTCAATTACCGATGGTCAAATATTCTTAGAAACAGAACTTTTTAACCAAGGAATACGACCTGCTATTAACGTAGGTTTATCAGTATCAAGAGTTGGATCTTCAGCACAAACTAAAGCAATGAAAAAAGTTTCAGGTTCAATGAAACTTGAGCTAGCCCAATACAGGGAGATGGCAGCATTTGCTCAGTTTGGTTCAGATTTAGATGCATCTACTCAAAAATTATTAAATAGAGGTTCAAAATTAACAGAACTTCTTAAACAAAGACAATATTCACCAATGACAGTTGCTGAGCAGGTGATTTCAGTTTTCTGCGGAGTAAGGGGTCACCTAGATGATATTGAGCAAAAAGATATAGCAAATTTTGAATCTAAAATTATCGAAAAATGTAAATCAGAAAAACCAGAAATAATTAATTCAATTAACTCCTCAGGTAAATTAGAGGAAGATAGTGAAAAAGCATTAACGGAATTGATTGTTGAACTTAAAAAAAACTTTAATTAATAAAAAATGGCAAGTTTAGACGATTTAAAAAAAAGAATATCCAGCGTTAAATCTACGCAAAAAATTACTAAGGCTATGAAAATGGTTGCCGCAGCAAAGCTTAGAAGAGCACAAGAGAGTGCCGAAAGAGGAAGACCTTATTCTGAAAAAATGAATAATATAATTCTTAATCTTTCTAGTGGATTATCTGATAAAGAAAATGCCCCAAAATTACTAACTGGCTCAGGTGAAGATAAAGTTCATCTATGTGTTGTAATGACTGCAGACAGAGGACTTTGTGGTGGATTTAACTCAAATATAATTAAAAAAGCAAAATCATATTTTAAAAAATTATCTGATAATGGAAAAACTTTAAAAATTATTACTGTTGGTTCTAAAGGATATGACCAGCTTAAAAGAGTTTACAAAGATAATATAATTGAAAAAATTTCATTCAAAGAATCTAAAAACGCAAACTATTTTGATGCTGATAAGGTTGGAAAAATCATTATTGAAAAATTTGAAAATAAAGAATTTGATGTGTGTACTATTTTTTATAACCAATTTAAAAATGTAATAACTCAAATACCACAAGAACAACAAATAATACCTTTAAAAATGACTGAAGATGAAACAAATAAATCAGAGGAGAGTTATGAGTTTGAGCCTGATGAA
>CACDLR010000003.1 GCA_902553695.1 uncultured Pelagibacteraceae bacterium
CCTTCAAACATAATTATACAAATAAATTTTGGTGCGGTCAGAGAGACTCGAACTCTCATGGGCTAGGCCCACACGGCCCTCAACCGTGCCTGTCTACCAGTTTCAGCATGACCGCTTTAAATGCGTCAGATTAAATGAATGACAATTCTATTTCAAGTTGATAAGTTTTTATTATGGATATTTCTGCAGAAATAAAAAAAGTAACTGATCCAATTTATCAGAAAATTTCTAGTACAGTGCCAGAAATTGAATGGGCAACTCATGCTCCTTACGTATATAAAATTAATAAACTAAAAAAAGAAAAGAACGCTGTAATACTTGCACACAATTACCAAACTCCTGAAATTTATCATGGCATATCCGACTTTTCTGCTGACTCTTTAGCCTTAGCTGTTCAAGCTGCAAAAACAAAAGCGGATATAATAGTTATGTGTGGAGTTCATTTTATGGCTGAAACAGCAAAATTAATGAGCCCAAATAAAAAGGTATTGTTACCCGATATGAGAGCTGGCTGTTCTTTATCATCATCAATTACGGGTGAGGATGTTAGAAATTTAAAAAAAAAATATCCTGGTGTACCTGTTGTTTCGTATGTAAATACATCTGCAGATGTTAAAGCAGAAACTGACGTTTGTTGTACATCAGCTAATGCTGTAAAAATTGTCAATAGTTTAGGTGTCAAAAAAGTTATTTTTTTACCTGATGACTACTTAGCAAAATATGTCGCGTCCCAAACTGATGTAGAAATTATTTCATGGAAAGGAACATGTGAGGTTCATGAACAGTTCAATGATGAAGAAATAAATGAAATAAGAAAAAATAATCCTGGAATTAAAATTATTGCACATCCAGAATGTCCCCCCGATGTAATCAAAGCAAGTGATTTTACTGGATCAACAAGTGGAATGATAAAATATGTAAAAGATAAACAGCCAGAAAAAGTTATGATGGTAACAGAGTGCTCAATGAGTGATAATGTCCAAGTGGATAATCCAAACGTTAAATTTATTAGACCATGTAATCTTTGTCCACATATGAAAAAAATTACGCTTCCAAAGATTCTAGATTGTCTAGAAAATGAAAAAAATGAAATAATAATGGATGGTGCCACTATAGAAAAGGCGAGAAATTCTGTAGAGAGAATGGTCAAAATTGGTCGTTAGATCAATGCAAAAGATAAATCAAAAGTATATATCCTCTGTAGTTAAAAAAGCATTATTTGAAGATTTATCTCCTAAAGGAGACTTAACAACAAATCTTATAAATTCAAAAAATAAAATAGTTACTGCAAAGATAATTGCAAAACAAAATGGAATTATTTCTGGTCTAGATTTTTGCAAGACTGCTTTTAAATTAATTGGAAAAGAAACAGTTTTTAGAAAAAAAATTAAAGATGGAAGTAGAGTAAAAAAAAATAAAGTTATTGCTGAAATTAAGGCAAAAATTAAAACAATTTTAATAGCTGAAAGGACTGCACTAAACTTTCTAAATCATTCATCTGGAATTTCAACTTTAACTAACAAATACGTAAATAAAGTTGGTAAAGAAACAAAAATTTGTTGTACTAGAAAAACTACTCCTAATTTGAGGCTCCTTGAAAAATACGCTGTTAAAAAAGGAGGTGGTTTTAATCATAGATTTAACTTGAGTGATGAAATTTTAATTAAAGAAAACCATATAAGTTCGGATAAAAACCTAAAAAAATTAATTATTAAAGCTATTAAAACAAAAAAAATAATAACAGTAGAAATAGTAAATATAAATCAACTAAGGCAAATCATGAATTACAAATTTAAAAGAATTTTATTTGATAATATGAGTATTAAACAATTAAAAAAATGTTTAAAGCTTTGTAAAAATAAATATGAAACTGAATATTCAGGAAATGCCAGTTTAAAAAATATAATTAAAATATCAAAGACTGGTATAAACAGAATTTCTGTAGGAAATATTACACATAGTTCTAATAGTTTTGACTCAAGTTTATTAATTTAATTTTTTTTTAATTCAGCTTGCGCGGCCGCAAGTCTAGCTATTGGAACTCTGTATGGTGAACACGATACATAATTTAAACCAATTTTTGAGCACAAATGTATACTCTTAGGATCTCCTCCATGTTCTCCGCAAATTCCTAATTTAATTTTTTTATTTTGCTTTTTTCCTTTTTGAGATGCAATTTGGATTAAGTCACCTACTCCATCATCAATAGATATAAAAGGATCAATATCAAAAATCTTATTCTCAATATAATCATTTAAAAACTTACCGCTATCATCTCTACTTATACCAAAGGTAGTTTGTGTTAAATCATTTGTACCAAAACTAAAAAATTCAGCATGTTTTGCTATATCATCAGCTTTTATAGCAGCCCTTGGCAATTCAATCATAGTACCAACTAAGAAATCTATTTTAGTATTATGATTATTTTGAACCTCCCTAGCAGTTCTAATTACAAGATCTTTCATGATTTTAATTTCTGCTTCAGTTGAAACTAAAGGGATCATAATTTCTGGAAAGGCAGATTTTATTTTCTTTTTTTTTAAATCTATTAAAGCTTCAAATATTGCACGACATTGCATTTGATAAATTTCAGGGAATGAAATTCCAAGTCTACATCCTCTATGTCCAAGCATAGGATTTTGTTCATGTAGTTCTAAAATTCTAGTGTTAATTTCATTTTTTGATACATTTAATGAAGAAGCCACATCTTCTATTTCTTTTATGCTTTTGGGAAGAAATTCATGCAATGGTGGGTCCAATAATCTAACAGTGACTGGCAATCCTTGCATAATTTTAAATATTTCAAAAAAATCATCTCTCTGATGGGGTAATAATTTATTTAAAGCACTTGCTCTATCCTGCTTAGATTTGGAGAGTATCATCTGTCTTACTGACAAAATCCTCTCTTCATCAAAAAACATATGTTCTGTTCTACACAAACCGATCCCCTCGGCTCCAAAATCTCTTGCAACCTTGCTATCTTGCATAGTCTCAGAATTTGCTCTAACTTTTAATTTTCTATATTTATCTGCCCACCTCATTATTTTTGAAAAATCACCTGATATTTCTGGCTTTACTGTTTTTACCTCGCCAACAATTATTCTTCCTGTAGATCCATCAATAGTTATTAAGTCACCCTCTTTAATAGTAAAATGTTTAGTTTTAAAAATTTTTTTTTCATAATCTATTTCAATCTCACTTGAGCCTGAAACACACGGACGTCCCATTCCTCTAGCTACAACGGCTGCGTGACTTGTCATTCCTCCCCTCGCTGTAAGTATTCCCTTTGCAGCATGCATTCCATGTATATCTTCCGGCGATGTTTCTACTCTTACTAATATCGTATTTTGCATCATAGAATTTAATCTTTCTGCCTCATCAGAAGTAAAAACAACTTTACCACTAGATGCTCCAGGAGAAGCCGGCAAACCTTTGGCTATTACATTTATATTTTCTTGTTCATCTAATGTAGGATGCAATAAGGAATCTAAAGAATTAGGATCTAGTCTTAAAACTGCTTGTTTTTTTGAAATTAGCTTTTCTTTAACCATATCCACTGCAATCTTTACTGCTGATTTTGCTGTTCGTTTTCCAGATCTTGTTTGTAACATCCAAAGGATTTTATTCTCAACTGTAAATTCAACATCTTGCATATCTTTATAATATATTTCTAACTTTAATAAATTTTGTTTTAATTTTTTGTAAACAGCAGGCATGGCCTCTTCCATAGAAAATTTTTTATCTTTAGAATTTATTCTTGCTTTTTTAGTTATATGATGTGGTGTACGAGTACCCGCTACAACATCCTCACCTTGAGCATTTATTAGATACTCTCCATAAATATCTTTGGTTCCATCAGATGGATTTCTTGTAAATACTACTCCAGTTGCACAGTCATTACCCATATTTCCAAAAACCATTGACTGAATATTGACAGCCGTACCCCAGTCTGAAGGAATTTGATTTAATTTTCTATAAACTTTTGCTCTATTACTTTCCCAAGAAAGAAAAACTGCATATATCGCACCAATCAACTGATCATTAACATTTTGTGGGAATTCTTTTTTTGTTTTTTCTTTAATTAAATTTTTGAAATCATTAATTAAATTATCCCAATCGAACTCATCTAAATCGGTATCTAGAAGAACTCCTTTAGTTAATTTATAATTTTCTATTAACTCCTCAAAATTATAACTTTCTATTCCTAAAACTACACTTGAATACATTTGAATGAACCTTCGATAGCTGTCTTTTGCGAATCTGGCATTTGAAGTTTTTTTTGCCAAGGCTTGAACTGTTTTATCATTAAGACCTAAATTTAAAATTGTATCCATCATTCCTGGCATTGAAACTCTCGCTCCAGATCTGACTGAGACTAATAAAGGATTTTTTAAGTCACCAAATTTTTTTTTTGTATTCTTCTCTATAGATTTTAATTCCTTATCAATTTGTTTAATTAATTTTATATTTAATTTTTTTTTGTTTTTATAAAATAAATGACAAACTTCTGTTGAAATTGTAAAGCCAGGTGGGACCGGTAAACCTAGCCTTCCCATTTCTGCAAGATTTGCACCTTTTCCTCCTAAAATATTTTTAGGATGTTTCATTTTTATAGAATCTTTAGAATTAAAATTAAATATTAGTTTTTGCATTTAACCTTCAATTTTTGAAAAATTAAAAAAATTATCAAAGCTTTTACACAACAAATTTAAAAGTTCTAGTCTGTTTTTTTTAATTAACTCATTTTCGTCATTAACTTTAACATTATCAAAAAATAAATTAACGTCTTGCTTGAATTTAAAAAGCTCTTTTAAGCTATCTTCATAATTATCATTTTTATCAAAATTTAAAAAATATTTCTTTGTTTCTTGAATTTTTTTATAAAGGTTTTTTTCGAAATCATTTTTAAATAAGCCTGTATCAACAGTATCAGTTAATTCTAATTTATTTTTATTTATTTCATAGTTCAAAATGTTTGATGAACGTTTGTAAATTTCGACCACATCTTTTCCAAGTTCTTTTTTAATATTTCGATTAAGTATTTCGGCTTTTTTATAACCATTATAAAGTTCATCAATATCATTTGATAAAATTGAGCTCTCAATTATATCTAATCTTATATCTTTATCTTTAGAATAATTTTTTAATCTATCTAAAATAAAATTATTTAATTCTTTTATTACGATTGTGATATCAAACTCATAACCTTGTTCTTTGTATAATGTAAGAGAGTAATTAATAATACTTCTTAATTTAATTTTAATCTTGTTTTCTACAATTAGTCTAACCAATGCAATTGTATATCGTCTTAAGGCGTAAGGATCTCTTGATCCGGTAGGTATTAAACCAAGTCCAAAAAAACCCACAAGTGTGTCCAGTTTATCACTTAAAGAAAGAGTAATACTATAAAGATTTTTTGGAACTCTGCTATCGAGCCCACTAGGTAAATAATGTTCAGAAATTGACTGACAAACTTCTTTTTCAAAACCTTGGGCTGCTGCAAAATAACCTCCCATAATGCCCTGTAATTCAGGAAATTCTGCAACTAAATCAGATTTTAAGTCTACTTTACAAATAGAGGAAGCAATTTCTATTTTCTCTTTACTAATCATAAATTCATCAGAAATCAGTGAACCTAAATTTTTAATTCTTTGAGTTTTTTCAAAATAAGACCCAAGTCCTTTAAAAAAATTAATTTTTTTTAAATCAGATAATTGTTTAATTAAGTTTTGTGATTTATTTCTATTCCAAAAAAACTCTGCATCATTAAGTCTGGCCTCAACTACTCTCTCATTTCCTAGTTTCACATATCCTTTTAAATCCTTTGTATCTGAAACTACTAGAAAAAAATTAGTAATATTCTGATTTTTATCAAATGTTGGAATATACTTTTGATGATTTTGCATTGTGATTACTAAAATTTCTTTAGGTATTTGCAAAAATTTTTTATCGAATTCACACAAAATAATTTTAGGTTTTTCCACTATATTAGTTATTTCATTTATTAAATTTTCTTGGACATCAATTAACAAATTATTTCTTTTAGAAATTTTATTTAATTCGTTAAGAATAAATTCTTTTCTTTTATCTTGACTTAAAATTATTTTTTTAGATTTAAAATAAGCATTATAGGATTTAAAGTTAGTAAAACTTTTTATTTTTTCCTCAAAATCTTTATCAACAAAGGTAAAGTTCGATGATTTTAAATGATTATAACTAAAATCAATTTTTTTCCCATCAAATATAGCTAATATTGACTTTAAAGGCCTTCCCCAAAACATTTGGTTACTTCCCCATTTCATAGATTTATTCCAATTAATTTTATCTAAGATCATTGGGAGATTTTCTTTTAATAAATCATAAGTATTTATTTTATATTCTGGAGTATTATAAAAGTAGAATTCTCCTTTTTCAGTTGATTTTGAATATATTTTCGATTCTTTTATTTTATGAGATTTCAAAAAACCTTTTAAAGCTTCTGGTTTTGCATTTACTGAAGGTCCTTTTATTTCCTGCGATTTTTTTAAAACATTTTTTGAAATATGCTGAAAGTTAATTATTATTCTGTTAGGTGTCGAAAATGATGCAGTAGAACCTTTTACTTTTAATTCGTGTTCTTTAAAAAACTTATTTAGATCTAAAAATAATTTTTCTCTTGCGTTAATTTGAAGGTTTGGAGGAATTTCTTCGCTAAAAAGTTCTAAAAAAAATTCTGACATATTAAATTTGCGACGCTACCCATACTTTTCCAATATTTATTGTTAGCTCTCTAATTCTAGCTATATATTCTGCCCTTTGAGCTACGCTTATAACTCCTCTTGAGTCTAATATATTAAATACATGGCTAGCTTTTAAACACTGGTCATATGCTGGTAAAGAAAGTTTTTTTTCTGTTAATGTTTTTGCTTCATCTTCAAGCATATCAAAAATTTTAAATAAATTATCAGTATTTGCATATTCAAAATTATAAGCAGAAAACTCTTTTTCCGACTGGTGGAAAACATCTTTGTAAAGTATTCCACGATCATTCCAATTTAATTCAAATATATTTTTTTTATTTTGTATAAACATGCACAACCTTTCTAGTCCATAAGTAATCTCCACCGAAACTGGATTACATTCAATTCCAGCCATTTGTTGAAAATAAGTGAATTGAGTAATTTCCATTCCATCACACCAAACTTCCCATCCTAATCCTGCAGCACCTAAGGTAGGGCTCTCCCAATCATCTTCAACAAATCTAATATCATGTTCGTCATGTTTTATACCTAAAGATATAAGACTGTTCAGATATAATTTTTTTATATTATCTGGTGATGGTTTTATTAAAACTTGAAATTGATAATAATGCTGTAATCTGTTTGGATTGTCTCCATATCTTCCATCAGTAGGTCGTCTTGATGGTTGAACATAGGCAGTTCTCCATGGTTTTGTACCCAGCGATCTTAACGTGGTCGCGGGATGGAACGTTCCTGCACCAACTTCTAAATCATAAGGTTGTAAAATAATGCATCCTTGTTTGCTCCAATATTTTTGTAAATTTAATATTGCATCTTGAAATGATAAAATATTTTTTTTTGAATTTTTTTTGTTAGAAACCATATCTTTGCCAAATACTTCTTTCTTCTAGAATGCTAGCAATTTTTTCTACATTTTCCTCTGAAGAGGAAAGTTTTTTAGATATCCAGCTTTTTGGTTTTTCAAATTTTTTAATTATAATATCTTTTCCATATTTATCTTTTAAAACTTGGTTTATATTTCCTATTTCATCGATAAGTCCAAGTTCTTTGGCTTTTTTTCCTGACCAAAATTCTCCTGAAAATAATTCAACACCTGAATTTTTATCAAGTTTATTTTTTCTACTTTCTTCAACAACTTCAATAAAATCTTGGTGTATTTCCAATTGTATTTTTTTTAACCTTTCAATATCCTCGGGTTTCTCATCCATGAATGGGTCTAGTGTACTTTTATTTTTTCCTGCTGTGTAAACTCTTCTTTCGACACCAATTTTTTTAATTAAATCCTTAAACCCAAAAGAAGAAAATATAACTCCTATTGATCCAATTATAGAACTTTGATTTGCATAAATCTCATCACCTGCACAAGCAATAAGATAGCCTCCCGAAGCTGCAACATCCTCAGCAAATACAATAACTTTTTTTTTATTTTCTTTCGCTTGTTCCCTTATAAAATTATAAATAAGGTGTGATTGAACAGGAGATCCGCCTGGCGAATTGACAGTTATTGCAACAGCGGGGCTTTTTTTAATTGAAAATGCTTTTTTAATTATTTCCTCTTGTCCTGAAAAATCTAATCCTTGTCGAAATTTTCCAGCATTTCCGATTACTCCACTTAATCTTATATGAGGTATTATTTTTTTTTTTTTGAAAATAGAAAACATATTAATGCTTAATAGATTTTATTAATAATATAAAGCTTACTTTTAGTTGAAGAAAATGGTGCGTCAATTGATAAGTGTAATAAATTCGATTATATATTAACTTTATTCTATGGGAACTGTAATCAAGTTAAGTAAAAAAATAAACAATTCTTATCTAGAATTAAAAAAATCTGTCGAAGATAAGCTTGTAATGGTTGACGAGAGAATTGAACAGAAACTGCAAAGTAATGTTGATTTAGTCAAAAAAATGTCATCTTATCACCTTGATACAGGTGGAAAAAAATTAAGAGCTTTAATTACTTTAGGATCTTCAAAATTATGCGGTTATCATAAAGGATCTAGAGATGTGAATTTTGCTGCTTGTGTAGAATTAATTCATTCGGCAACGCTAATGCATGATGATGTCATTGATAATGGTGAAATCAGAAGAGGAAAAAAAACATTAAACAAAATTTGGGGAAACCAATCATCTATATTAGTCGGAGACTATCTTTTGAGCCGATGTTTTGAAATGATGGTAGAAGATGGTAATTTAGAAATATTAAAACTTCTTTCCTCTACATCTGCTTTGATATCGCAAGGTGAGATTTTACAATTACAACATAGAGGTGATGTTGACATGTTGGAAGAGACATATCTAAAAATTATTTCCGATAAGACTGCTGCTTTATTTTTGGCTGCAGCAAAAATTGGGCCGATAATTACTGAAAAAGAAAATAAATATAAAGATGCTTTAGAATCTTACGGTAAAAACCTTGGTCTAACATTTCAAATAGCAGATGATGCCTTGGATTATAATTCTGATCTTAAGATGTTTGGAAAATATATTGGAAATGATTTTTTTGAGGGAAAAATTACACTCCCAATAATTTTACTTTTTCAAAAAATTAATGATAATCATAAAAAATTACTTAAAGGTTTTTTTCTCAAAAATCATAGAACTGAAAAAGATCTTAAAATAGTCCTCGAGCTAATAAAAAATAACAATATAATTAGTGAATGTTATAAAAAAGCTGACCACTATATAAACTTAGCATCGAATTCATTAAATATTTTTCAAAATGGGCAAGAAAAAGATATACTAAAAAATCTAACTACATTTTCTTTGGAGAGGAATTTTTAAGGATACAGAATTTGTTTTTTCCAAGAGTCTAAATGCTTTGAGTACTCTAATCTTTGATGAAGTCTTCCTTCTACATCTTTCCAAAATTCTATTCTTTTAGGTGAAAGCAAAAAACCTGACCAATACTTTGGTCTTGGAACATTGTTTTGATCTCTAAATTTATTTTTATATTCCTCAATTTTATTTAAAAAAGCATTCCTCGTTTCCATAGGTTTTGACTGATTAGATGACCAAGCTCCTATTCTGCTTAAATAAGGTCTAGAATTAAAATATTCATCTGCTTCTTTATCAGATATTTGAGAAATATTTCCAGAAATTCTTACTTGTCTTAATAAAGATTTCCAATGAAAACACATTGATGCTTTAGGTATTTTTTTTAAATCTGTTCCTTTTTTGCTACTTAAATTAGTAAAAAAAACAAAACCATTAATATTAAATTCTTTTAGAAGAACCATTCTAACATCTGGCTGGTTAGACTCGTTTACCGTAGCTAATGCAACAGCATTTGGATCATTAATTTCATTTTTTTCAGCTTCAAGCATCCATTGTTTAAAAACAACAAATGGATCATCTTCGTTCATGAAACAGCTATCTAGCCCTAAATTATTTTTTTTATTCATAATTTCGACAAATTAAACTATATAACACATATAATGTCATTTAATACTTTTGGAAAGATTTTTAGATTTACCACCTGGGGAGAGTCTCATGGACCGGCTATAGGGTGTATTATTGATGGTTGTCCACCAAATATACAAATTGGAGCTGCAGATATTCAGAAAGAATTAAATAAAAGAAGACCGGGTCAAAGTAAATTTGTCACTCAAAGAAAAGAAAAAGATTTAGTTCATATAATGTCAGGAGTATTTGAGGGCAAAACAACAGGAACACCAATATCATTAATAATTTATAACGAGGATCAGAAATCTAGGGACTATGAAACTATAAAATCTAAATTTAGACCAGGTCATGCAGACTACACCTACTTTATGAAATATGGAATACGAGACTATAGAGGTGGTGGAAGACAGTCAGCTAGAGAGACAGCTGCAAGGGTTGCGGCTGGTGCAGTTGCAAAAAAAGTTTTAGAAAATAAAATCGGTAAAAAATATAAAGTTATTGGAGCTGTTACTCAGATTGGTATTTTAGGGAGTAATCCAAGTAATTGGAACGAAAAATTTATTGGAAAAAATTCTTTTTTCTGCCCAGATAAAAAAATTTTAAAACTTTGGGAAAAATACCTCTTAGCAATTAGAAAGGCTGGCTCTTCTTGTGGAGCTATAATAGAAATCAGAGTAAAAGGTATACCAACTGGTTTAGGTGCTCCAATTTATTCAAAATTAGACATGGATATAGCATCAGCGATGATGAGTATAAATGCTGTAAAAGGAGTTAATATTGGATCTGGAATGAATTCTGCTAAATTAACTGGTGAGGAAAATTCAGATGAAATTTTTAAAAAAGGTAAAAAAACAATTTTTAAAACTAACAATGCTGGTGGAATTTTAGGAGGTATATCAACTGGGCAGGACATAATCGTTTCATTCGCAGTGAAACCAACATCATCAATTCTTAAAGAGAGAAGAACAATTGATAAAAAAGGTAAAAATACATCTATTTCTGTTAAAGGTAGACATGATCCTTGTGTTGGAATTCGTGCTGTTCCAATTGGTGAAGCAATGATGCATTGTGTATTATTGGATCACTACCTTATGAATAAAGCTCAGTGCGGAAATTAATTTGTTTTTTTAAATATAACTTTTGAATTTAATGTATCAACAACTTTGTTTTCTATAGATATTGAATCTAAACCTGCAACCTTATACATATTCTCAGGTTTATCATGATCTATAAATAAGTCAGGTAGAATCATAGACCTGAATTTTATGCCTTTATCTAATAAATTTTTTTCATTTAAAAAATGATTAACATGTGAGCCAAAACCACCTATAGATCCCTCTTCGATTGTAATTACTACCTCATGATTGGTAGCGATTTGCCATAGAGAATTTTCATCCAAAGGTTTTGCAAAGCGTGCATCAAAAATAGTAGGGAAAATTCCTTTTTTTGATAAACCTTTTTCTGCAATCAAACATTCTTGAAGTCTAGCTCCAAAATTTATTAAAGCCACTTGTTTTCCTTCTTTAATAAATTTTCCTTTACCAATAATTAATTTTTCATCTTCATTTGGTAATTCTATACCAATGCCAGTTCCCCTAGGATATCTAAATGCAGATGGTCTATCATTTATTTGGACTGAGGTATTAATCATTTTAACAAGCTCTGATTCATCGCTGGCCGCCATTACAACAAAATTTGGCAATGTAGACAAATACGTTATGTCAAATGAACCAGCGTGTGTTGGTCCATCTGCTCCAACTAGTCCAGCCCTATCAATCGCAAATCTTACTGGAAGTGATTGAATTGCGATATCATGAACTACTTGATCATAAGCTCTTTGTAAAAAAGTCGAGTAGATTGCCGCAAAAGGTTTATAACCTTGAGTTGCCAAGCCTCCAGAAAAAGTTACCGCGTGTTGTTCTGCAATTCCTACATCAAACATTCTATCAGGAAACTTCTCAGCAAATAGGTCCATTCCGGTTCCACCTGGCATTGCGGCTGTAACTCCAATAATTTTACTATCTTTTTCTGCATGTTTAATTAATGAGTTCGCAAAAACTTTTGTATAAGAGGGAGCTAAATTTTTTCCTTTGTCTTGTTTGCCAGTTAATACATTAAATTTGGTAACTCCATGGTATTTGTCCGAAGATTTTTCAGCAAATTCATATCCTTTACCTTTTTCAGTTTTTATATGTATAAGAACTGGACCATCATATTTCATATTTTTTGCATTCTCTAAAACAGAGGTGAGAACATCTATGTCATGACCATCTATTGGGCCAACATAATAAAATCCTAGCGAATTAAATAAAGTACCCCCAGTAACAGCAGATCTAAAAAAATCTTCAGCTTTACCAGCTTTTTTCATAAACCTTTTTGAGAGTGAAGAAATAATTAATTTTATTGTTTCTCTTAAACTAAAGTAAATTTTACCTGATAAGATTTTAGCTAAATAAGTTCTTAAAGCACCAACTGGCTTAGCAATTGACATGTCATTATCATTTAAAATAACTATCATTTTGGTTCTTGCTGATCCAGCGTTGTTCATCGCCTCATATGCCATACCAGCACTTAAAGCTCCATCACCTATCACTGCCACAACATCCTCAGATTTATTTGAAAGTTTATTTGCAGTTGCAATACCCAAGGCAGCGGAAATAGATGTGGAGCTATGTGCAGCGCCAAAGGGATCGTATTCACTTTCATCTCTTTTCGTAAAACCAGATAGTCCTCCTCCAGTTCTTAAAGTTTCAATTTTATCTTTTCTTCCTGTTAGTATTTTATGGGGATATGATTGATGGCCAACATCCCAGATAATTTTATCTTTAGGTGTATCAAATACATGATGAAGTGCTACAGTTAATTCAACAACACCTAAACCAGCACCTAAATGTCCTCCAGTTTTTGATACCGCTTGTATCATCTTATCTCTAATCTCTTTTGAAAGAACTTTTAGATCTGAATTTGATAGTTTTTTTATATCAGATGGAAAATTAATATTATTTAAAAACTTATAATCTGACATTTAGCTGTTTCTTTCCATAATAAAATTTATTGTTTCTCTTAAATCATTTGCATTATTATTTTGAGCTTTCAATTTTTTATAAATATTTTGTTTAAGCTTGTTAGCATATTTAACTGCATTTTTGTATCCAAGTAAACTAATTATAGTAGCCTTCCCTTTTTTTTTATCTTTTTGTGTTTTTTTTCCTGCAAATTTTGTTTTACCTTTATAATCAATTAAATCATCTACAATTTGAAATAATAATCCAATATCTTTTCCTATTTTTGAAAAAGAATTTAAATTTTTTTTATTATTTTTTATTATTAATGGAGCTATACAACAAAATTCAAAAAGCTTGCCTGTTTTTTTTAATTCCATATTTAGTATTTTTTTAATAGAGACTTTCTTTTTTTCATAACTTAAATCTAAGTATTGACCACCTGCGATTCCCGTTTGACCTGAACATCTTGAGAGAATATTAATTAATTTAGATTTAATTTTGTCATCTACTTTAAAGTTTTTATCACTCAATATTTCAAATGCTGTTGTTAACAAAGAATTGCCCGCTAATATAGCTGTAGACTCTCCAAACTTTACATGGGTAGATGGTTTGCCTCTTCTAAGTTTATCATCATCCATACAAGGTAAATCATCATGAATTAGTGAATAAGCATGTATAGCTTCCACTGAAGCAGCCAATGTTAATAAATCTTTATTTTTAACTTTAAAAATTTTACCTATATCAAAAATAATTTTTGATCTAATTTTTTTTCCCCCTGGAAACAAACCATATTTCATCGGCAAGATTAGTTCTGAAGTATTAAATTTTGACAAATAATTATTTAAATAAATATTAATTTTTTTTGATAATTTTTTTAGTTTTTTTTCCATTATTAATTATCTCATCAATTTTATTTTTTGTTTTTTTTGATATTGACCTTGTTTCTTGGTGAAATTTTTTTTCTATGAAATTATTTAACCTTATCAGCTCTTGATAGTCTTTTATAAAATCATTTAAGCTCTTTTTTTCTAAATTATCAATTATTTTATTTGCCAAATTATTTAATTCCTCCAATGATTTAGTTTCAATATCATCTAGTAAATTTTTATCTTTCATATATTAGTTGGTATTATTATATGAAAAACAATCTTTCAAATATTAAAAAAGCCATAAAATATCTAAATAAAAACCAATGTGTAGGAATACCTACAGAAACTGTTTATGGTCTTGCTGCAAATGCTTATTCTTCAGTTGCAACTGCTAAAATATTTAAACTAAAGAAAAGACCTAAACAAAACCCTCTTATTGTTCACTATTTTAATCTTAAAATGTTAAAAAAAGATTGTGAAATTAATGAACTTTTCTTAAAATTATATAGGAGATATTCACCTGGTCCAATATCTTATATATTAAAACTAAAAAAAAATAGCTTAATTTCGAAAAATGTTACAAATAAAAAAAAGACTTTAGCAGTAAGATTCCCCAGCCATCCAACAACAAGAAATTTATTAAAAAAATTAAATTATCCATTGGCAGCACCTAGTGCAAATATTTCTACGAAAATCAGCCCTGTTTCGAAAAAAGATGTTAAAGATGAATTTGGAAAGAAAATAAGTTTAATATTAGATGGTGGACAATCTAAAATTGGTGTTGAGTCAACTATAGTAAACTTAGTTGATAAACCTCAAATTTTGAGATTAGGGGGATTACCAAAAGAAGAAATAAAAAAATATTTAAATTTAAAAATTAATTATGATAAAAAATCAAAATTCAAATCACCTGGACAGAGTAAAACTCATTATTCCCCTCACATAAAATTAAGATTGAATATTAAAAATCCAAATCAAAATGAAGCATTTATTTTAATAAGAAAAAGAAAAAAATTAAATACAAACTATTTTTATTTATCAAAGAATAATAACCTTAAAGAAGCGGCAAAAAATTTATATAAAACTCTTAGATCTATAAAAAAGAATAAATTTAAAAGTATAGCTGTAGAAAAAATTCCGAATGAAGGATTTGGTGAAGTGATTAATGATAGATTAAAAAGAGCATCTAATTTTAAATGACTTATTTAGTTGAGGTTAAAAATCTAAAAAAAAATTATGCTTCGAAAGAGGCAGTGAAAGATATTTCTTTTAATATAAAAGAAAATGAAATATTGGGATTATTAGGTCCAAATGGATCTGGAAAAACCACTACAATAGGAATGCTTTTAGGTCTTTTAAAGCCTTCAAACGGAGAAATCAAAATAGATAACATGAACTTTGAAAAAAATAGAATAGAGATACTAAGTAAAATAAATTTTATATCTCCTTATATTGAGCTTCCAAAAAAACTAACTGTTAAACAAAATTTAATAGTTTATGGAAAATTATATAATATAAAAAACTTGAAGGAGCGAATAGAGTATCTAGCTGAGAAACTTAGGTTAGAGGAACTTTTAGATAGAATTACAGGCGAGCTTTCCTCTGGTCAAAAGAATAGAGCAAGTTTAGCTAAAGCACTAATCAATAAACCAAAAGTATTATTTCTTGACGAGCCAACTGCATCACTAGACCCTGAAATAGGAGACTTTGTAAGAAGTTTTTTAGAAATTTATAAAAAAGAAAACAAAATATCAATTTTATTGGCTTCTCATAATATGAATGAAGTTAGTAGACTATGTAAATCAGTTTTAATGATGAAAAATGGAATAATTATAGATGAAGGGACTCCATCTTCACTTATTGAGAAACATGGACGTAAAAATTTAGAAGAGGTTTTTCTTAAGCTATCAAAGGACAAAAATGAATATAATTAGAGTATATGGGCTTTTTTTAAGACATTTTTATTTAATTACTAGATCATTTCCTAGAATATTAGATTTAATTTATTGGCCGTCAATACAAATAACGCTATGGGGATTTATATCTAATTTCTTTGCCACATACAGTACATATTATAATAATGCAGTTGGAATAATCTTAACATGTGCAATACTTTATGATTTTTTATTTAGAACAAGTATAGGATTCAACATGCTTTTTCTAGAAGAGATATGGAGTAGAAATTTTACGAATTTATTTATTTCCCCAATGAAGATAAGTGAGATAATTACTTCTCTAGTTGTTACCGCTTTAATCAGAGCTTTAATTGGCTTGGTTCCAGCAATATTATTAACTTCACCATTATTTGGTATATCGATTCTCAATCTAGGAATATATTTATTTTTCCTTTTCTTAAGTTTATATATTTTTGGAATTACTTTGGGTATATTGGTATCTGCTGGTTTACTAAGATTTGGACCATCTTTTGAAAATATTGCCTGGTCTACAATGTTTCTTATAGCCCCTTTTGGCTGTGTTTATTATCCGGTTGATATATTGCCAGATATTTTCAAAAATATTGCATACTGCATGCCATTAGTTTACATTTTTGAGGAAGCAAGAAATATACTGATTAATCAAACAGTTAATATTAAAAATATTTATTTAGCTTTTATGCTTAATATAACTTATTTATTAATCGCTATTAGTTTGTTTTATTATTCTTTTAATCAAGCAAGAAAAAAAGGGACGTTAATAAATATTGGAGAATAATGGCGCGCCCGCAAGGAGTTGAACCCTGAACCTCCAGAGCCGAAATCTGGCGCTCTATCCAGTTGAGCTACGAGCGCATTATGTATTAATATTATAATATATGAAAAATATCATTAATTTAATTGTTGAGGAAAATTCACACAAATTAAGGATTGATACCTTTATTTCTCAAAAATGTTCAGAAATAAGCAGAACTAGAATTAAAAATTTAATCATAAATAGAAAAATTAAAATTAACGGTAAAATTATTGATACACCTTCAAAAAAGATAACTAATGGTGATAGTATTACATTTGAGTTGACTGAACCACAAAAGACTTCATTAAAACCATTTAATTTTAATTTAGATATTATTTATCAAGACAATGATTTGATAGTAATAAATAAACCAGCAGGAATATCTATGCATCCTGGTCCTGGTAATTACGATAATACGATTGTAAATGCTTTAATAAATTATAATAATATAAAATTATCATCAATTGGGGATGAATTAAGACCAGGAATAATTCACAGAATTGATAAGGATACATCAGGTTTAGTTGTAATTGCAAAAAATAACTTAAGCCATGAAAAGATTTCAAAACAATTCAGTAAACATTCTATTGACAGAGTATATAATGCTTTAGTTTGGGGGAAATTAAGGCCTCAGACAGGAAATATTGAAACTCTTATAACTAGGAGTTCTAAAAATAGACAGTTGATGGATGTTAGCTTGATAAAAGGAAAAAAAGCAATAACTAAATATAAAACACTCAAAGTTTTTGAAGGGAAAACTATTCCTACACTTAGCTTATTGGAATGTAAGCTTGAAACTGGAAGAACGCATCAAATAAGAGTACATATGAATTACAAAGGTAATCAAATTGTAGGAGATAAAAAATATAAAAAAAAATATAAAAAATTAAAGAGTATAAACAAAAAGATAGATACATTAATCATTAATTTACAAAGACAATTCTTACATGCTAAAATTTTAGGTTTTAATCATCCCAAAACAGGTAAAAAACTTTATTTTGAGTCAAATTTACCAAATGATTTACAAAAAATAATAAATGTCCTCGAAAATTCTAACTAATTAGATGTTGTAAAAAAAAAATTGTTTATTAAATAATTATCTAAAATTATGGGTAACTCAAAAACATACAACTTACCAATACTTTCAAGTGAAGGTGGGCTAGCTGCTTATCTCGCTCAAATAAAAAAATTTCCAATGCTAGACGCAGAAGAAGAATACATGTTAGCAAAAAATTGGAAAAATACTGGGAATGTTAAATCAGCAGAAAAACTTGTTACAAGCCATTTAAGATTAGTTGCAAAAATCGCTATGGGGTACAAAGGTTACGGTCTACCGTTAAATGAAATGATCTCTGAAGGAAACGTAGGATTAATGCAAGCAGTAAAAAAATTTGAACCAGACAAAGGATTTAGATTAGCAACTTATGCGATGTGGTGGATTAAAGCTGCAATTCAGGAGTATATTTTACGTTCCTGGAGTTTAGTGAAAATTGGTACTACTACGGCTCAAAAAAAATTATTCTTTAATTTAAAAAAAATAAAGAGTCAAATTGCTCCAGATACTGAAGGAGACTTACGTAACGAAGATGTAAAAAATATTGCTGAGAGATTAGATGTGAGTGAGGACGAAGTCGTTTCAATGAATAGAAGATTGGCAGGTAAAGAACATTCATTAAATGCACCTATCGGAGAGGATGGTGATGAATGGCAAGACTGGGTGGTAGATCAAAGTATGGATCAAGAACTAAAAATTGCCCAACAGGAAGAAATGGAACAACGTAAAGATTTGTTATCTAATTCCATAAAAATCTTAAATGATCGCGAAAAAGAAATTTTATATTCTAGAAGGTTAACAGATAATCCAAGTACTTTGGAAGAACTGAGTAAAAAATTTAAAATCAGTAGAGAAAGAATAAGACAAATTGAGAATAAAGCTTTTGAAAAATTACAAAAGCATATGTTAAACTCAGCAAAATCCAAAAATTTATTACCAGCGAATTAAGTATCAAAAGGATCTTCAATAAGTATTGTATCTTTTCTTTCTGGACTTGTTGATATAGTTGATACTTTTGTTTCTACAAACTCTTCAATAAATTTAATATATTCTTGTGCAGGTTTTGGTAAGCTACTAAATTCTTTAATTCCACATGTAGACGATTTCCAGCCTTTAAAAGACTTGTAAATTGGTTTAACTTTAAACTGATGTTCTGTGGACGTGGGTAAGTGGTCTATTTTTTTTCCATTTAATTCATAAGCTACACAAATTTTTATTTCATCAAATTCATCTAAGACATCTAATTTAGTTAAAGCTATTCCTGTAATTCCTGAAGTTTTAATTGTTTGTCTTACAAGTACCCCATCGAACCAACCACATCTTCTTTTTCTGCTTGTTACCGTTCCAAACTCCTTACCTCTTGATCCAAGCTTTTCTCCAATATCATTTTTAAGCTCTGTTGGAAAAGGACCTTCTCCTACCCTGGTTGTATAAGCTTTAGTTATACCTAAAATATAATTAATTGTATTTATTCCGCACCCTGAGCCTGTTGCAGCAGAAGAGGCAACAGTATTTGAAGACGTTACAAATGGATAAGTTCCATGATCTACATCAAGTAAAATTCCTTGTGCACCCTCAAATAATATTTTTTTATTTAATTTTTTTAACTCTTCAATTTTTTTCCATATTGGTTTACTAAATTTCAATATTTTTGGAGCAATTTTTACAAGTTCCTCTTTAAGTTTTTGTCTGCTATACTCCTTTACTCCCATTCCTCTTCTTAAAGAATTATGATGATGAAGAATAGTTTCTAATTTAGAGTCTAAATTTTGTTCTGATAACAAATCGATCACTCTTATCGATCTTCTACCAACTTTATCCTCATAAGCTGGCCCAATACCTCGTCTGGTTGTTCCTATTTTTGAATTTTTTGCACTATCTTCTCTTAAAGCATCTAGCTCACTATGTATTGGTAAAATTAATGTTGCAGATTCAGATAAAAACAAATTTTCCTCATTAATTTCAACACCTTTTTTTTTTATTTCTTCAATTTCTTCAATTAATGCCCAAGGATCAACTACAACGCCATTACCTATTATAGATATCTTATTTTTTCTTACTATTCCTGAGGGTAACAATCTGAGTTTGTAAGTTTCACCATCAATAACTAGGGTATGTCCTGCATTGTGACCACCTTGAAATCTAACTACTACATCCGCTTCGCTAGAGAGCCAGTCTACAATTTTTCCTTTTCCTTCATCTCCCCATTGCGATCCAACCACTGCTACATTTTTCATCTAAATTTTTTCTTTATATTAATTGAGTTAAGGTGATTAATAGGTCCATGTCCATTTCCATATTTTGGAGCATCATTTATTGCATGGTTTACATACTTAATTGCATTTTCACAAGATTTCTTTAGGGATTTTCCACATGAATAATATGTGGCGATAGCTGATGATAATGTACATCCAGTGCCGTGAGTATGTTTAGATTTTATTTTTTTATTTTTAAATACAATAATAATATTTTTATTTATAAGTATATCGTATGTTATTTTAGATTTAAGATGCCCTCCTTTTATTAATACATTTTTTGCACCAATTTTAATTAATTTTTTTCCTACATTAATCATATCATCTTTTGAACTAATTTTTTGATTAGCTAAAATTTCAGCTTCAGGGATATTGGGTGTGATTAAAGTAACCTTTTTTATTAATTGTTTTTTTAAAATTGTAATAGATTTTTTGTTTATTAATCTAGCACCCCCTTTTGCAACCATTACAGGATCTAAAATAATTTTATTAACTTTTATTTTGTTTAAAGAATTTAAAACTGCATTTATAACTTTCGTATTACTTAGCATCCCAATTTTTATTGCATCAGGTTTAATATCTTTTGAGGTAAATTCAATTTGTTTAGATATCTCCAAAGGGGGAACGGCAAAAATTGATTGAACACCCTTAGTATTTTGAGAAGTAACAGCTGTAATTGCTGTCATAGCATATGATCCCAATGTACTTACAGTTTTAATATCAGCTTGAATACCCGCTCCTCCAGAAGAGTCTGAGCCTGCAATTATCAATACTTTTGAATTAATTTTCAATTTAATTTATAGATCGTTTTATAAGATTAATACATTTCGTCATTAGTTTTTTGTCGTTTGACTCACACATTATTCTTATTTTTGGCTCTGTACCAGAAGGTCTTACCAGAATCCTTCCTTTATTCTTTAAAATTTGTTTTGCACTAATAATTGATTGTTTGCAATTTTTTAAATTAATAACTGATTTATCCTTAACATTTATATTAATAAGTTTTTGAGGTATTTTTCTAAAATTATTAAATAGTTCACTTGCTTTTTTTCCTTTACTCATAGAATAGAGAATTTCTAATGCAACAAGAATACCATCACCTGTAGTTGCAAAATTTCCAAGAATAATATGACCAGATTGTTCTCCACCTAAATTACATCTATTTTTTTTCATAACTTCTTTAACATACCTATCTCCTACGTTTGCTCTAATAAATTTTATTTTATTTGTTTTAAATAATTTTTCTAATCCATAATTTGACATAAGTGTACCTACAACTCCACCTTTTAAAATTTTTTTCTTTTTCCATCTTAATGCAATCATTGCAATTATTTGATCACCATCAATTATTTTTCCTTTTTCATCACAAATTATAATTCTATCAGCATCACCATCCAAAGAAATTCCAAGGTTTACTTTTTTTTTTTTAGAAAAAAATTTGATTTTATTTGGAAAAGTTGATCCACAATTTGAATTAATATTTAAACCATTTGGGGAAGTTCCAATATCATAAACTTTAGCACCTAATGATTTGAGTATTTTTGGCCCTGATTTATAACCAGCGCCATTAGCACAATCTATTGCTATCTTAAGACCTTTTAAAGAAAAATTTCTAGGAAAATTGCTTTTAAGAATATTAATATATTTATCATTTGCATCCTCCAGTCTTTTTACTCTTCCAAGAACATCTGGATTAATTAAATGTTTTGAAATCTTTGTATCAATAAGTTTTTCGATTTTTTTTTCTATTTTATCTGAAAGTTTAAGTCCATCAGGACCAAAAAGTTTAAGCCCATTATCATAGAAAGGATTATGAGATGCTGTAATCATGATTCCAAGATTTGCATCCATTTTTTTTGTTAGCATTGCTAAACCATTTGTTGGCAAAGGCCCAAGAGTATAAACATGCATTCCAGCTGAAGCTAAACCAGAAACAAGTGCTGGTTCTAATGTATAGCCAGATAATCTTGTATCTTTTGCAATAATTGCTATTTGTTTTTTTTTCTTTAGATTTCTAAAGTATGTACCTGCGGCAAGACCAAATTTAAAAAACATATCACCGTTTATTTTATACTGATTTACAGTTCCCCTTATGCCGTCTGTTCCAAAATATCTTTTGCTCATAAGTTAAAAAAAATTTTATTAAACACTTTTATTGCTTGTTTAATTTCATTTACATCATGGACTCTCAATATTTGAACTCCTTGAAGAAGTGCATGAATACTAGATGATACTGTTCCTCCAGTTCTGGTTTTACTATCGTTAATTTTTGCAATTTCCTTAATAAAATTTTTTTTTGATATTCCTAACAATACTGGAAACCCTAATGAGTGAAAAATAGATATTTGTTTTAATATAGTAATATTATGTTTCAAATTTTTACCAAAACCTATACCTGGATCTAAAATTATATTGTTATGTATAATTTTATTAGACCTTACAAAGTTTAATCTCTTTTCAAAATAATCATAAATATCTAAAACTACATTTTTATATTTAGGTTTTTTTTGCATAGTTTGGGGGGTTCCTTGCATATGATGAATTACAAAAGGAATTTTGCTTTTCTTTAATATATTAATCATATCGCCATCATAATTTAATCCTGATACATCATTAAGTAGATTTATTTTTAGAGGGAGTGATTTCTTAAGAACATAACTTTTTCTAGTATCTATTGATACAAAAAATTTAATTTTTTTTGCATATTTTATTTTTGATTTAATTCTTTTCCACTCAATTTTTAAATCTACTGTTCTTGAATTTGGACGAGTTGACTCTCCACCGATATCTATCATATCAGCTCCGTCTTTTTTTAATTTCTTAATTTGTTTATATGCTGATCTTAACTTTAAAAATTTACCACCATCAGAAAAACTATCAGGAGTTGCGTTTAATATTCCCATTAATAAAGGGAAGTTTTTAAATTTTATTTTTTTTAGATTTTTTGATTTTGTAATTTTTTTTAAATCACCATTTATTTTTTTTTTAAGTTTTGGATTTAATTTTTTTATATCTTTTAAACTAATTATTTTCTTTTTTTTTCTTGTGATAATTTCTATCTTGTCAAAAGAAATTAGTTTATTACCATTAAGAGGCAAACTTAGTTTTTTTTTTATTTTTTCTTTTGAAACTTTTCCATAATAAAAATTACACGCTCTTGTGTAATGTTTTATCATTCAATTAATGAACTATTTTTGGTTTCAATCCAATAGACCCAAGCGCTGAGTCTTTGTTTTCATCTTCTTTTGCAAGGTCTTGCTTGCTTTCAGGATATTTATTTTTATTAATGATATCCTCAATCTCCTCACCTGTTAATGTTTCATATGTGAGTAATGCCTTGGCTATTTTATGAAGATCTTCAATTTTATCTGTTAATATTTTTTTTGCATGATTATATCCTTCATCAACAAGTTTTCTTATTTCTTTGTCAATTTTTTGGGCCACAGCTTCAGATACACTTTGCGTTTGTGTAACAGACCTTCCGAGAAATACTTCTTCTTGATTTTCTCCATATTCAACTGGTCCCATTTCTTCGCTCATTCCATATTTTGTAACCATTGCTCTAGCTAGTTGAGTTGCCTGATTTATATCTGAACCATTTCCTCCACCTGCTCCAGTCGTAATATTATCTTTACCAAAAATTAATTCCTCTGCAACTCTCCCTCCAAAACAAACAGCTAATCTTGCTTTAAGATATTTAATCGAATATCCATGTTTATCTCTTTCTGGTAAGTTCATAACCATTCCTAAAGCTCTGCCTCTAGGTATTATTGTTGCTTTATGTATTGGGTCATAGTGTGGTAACATATTGTATGAAACAAGTGCATGCCCTCCTTCATGATAAGCAGTAAGTTTTTTTTCATCTTCGGTCATTACCATTGATCTTCTTTCAGCTCCCATCATTACCTTGTCTTTAGCATCTTCAAATTCTTGATAAGTTACAATTCTTTTATTTTTTCTTGCAGCTAATAAGGCAGCTTCGTTTACAAGATTCGCAAGGTCAGCTCCTGAGAAACCCGGTGTACCTCTAGCAACAGTTCTTAAATTTACGTCAGGCGACATATTTATTTTTTTTGCATGAACTTTTAATATCTTTTCTCTTCCAATAATATCAGGGTTAGAGACAACTACCTGTCTATCAAATCTTCCTGGTCTTAATAGAGCCGGATCAAGAACGTCAGGTCTATTTGTTGCAGCAATTATTATCACACCCTCATTAGTATCGAAACCATCCATCTCAACTAATAGTTGGTTTAAGGTTTGCTCTCGTTCATCGTTTCCACCACCAAGTCCTGCACCTCTGCTTCTTCCAACTGCATCTATTTCATCTATGAATATTATACATGGAGAATGTTTTTTACCTTGCTCAAACATATCTCTAACTCTTGATGCACCAACTCCAACAAACATTTCAACAAAATCCGAACCTGAAATTGTAAAAAATGGTACTCCCGCTTCTCCTGCTATTGCTCTAGCAAGTAAAGTTTTTCCTGTACCAGGTGGTCCTACCAATAAACAACCTCTAGGAATTTTTCCGCCTAGTCTACTAAACTTTCTTGGATCCTTTAAAAATTCAACCACTTCTTCAACCTCTTCTTTTGCTTCTTCTACACCCGCTACATCTTTAAATGTAACTTTGCCTTTTAATTCGTTCATTAGTTTAGCTTTAGATCTTCCAAAACCCATTGCTCCACCTTTTCCACCCTGCATTTGTCTCATAAAGAATATCCATACTGCAATTAGAAGTAACATTGGAAACCAGGAAAGTAGCACACCAAATAGAGAAGGCATTTTTTCTTCAAGTGGTGAAGCTGAAATACTTACTCCTCTTTCTGATAATTTTTCAATTAAATTTGGATCATTAGGCACATATGTCGAAAATTTTTGTCCATTCGAAAAAACACCGTTAACATTATTTCCTTGTATTTCAACTTGAACAACTCTGCCGTTTTCAACCTCTGATAAAAATTCTGAAAAGATTATATTATTTTTCTGATTAAATGACCCTTTAGGATTTTTAAACATATTATAAAGTCCAACTGTTAGTAAGACTATTATTGCCCACATTGCTAAATTTTTTAAATTCATAAATAAATTTATATAGTAATTAAGAATTATTATAAATTAAACAAGTGTCAAATTGTGGCAAAATTAACGTTTTTTTGTTTTTTCTTGCTCAAGAACTACTGAATTATGTATTTTTTTAATAATTATGCCACCTAATGTCGCTTTAATAAAGTTATTGTTTTTTACTTGGTTTATTAAGTTAACTATTTTTCTTCCTCGAGGTGGATAGGCCCTTTTATTAAGTTTTTTTATTAAATCAGATAATGATCTGAAAACAATTTCATCAGGAAATAAAAAAAAATTTGGTCCAATCAAGAATTTGTTTTGTTTAAAAATAACATTAGTAGAAATACTTTTTTTGACAATTTCATTCATTGCCTTATTAGTCGAGGCTAAATTGTTTATAGAAAGGTTTAATTTTTTAAAATCTAAACCCTGTTTTTTTAGATCTGCAATTAATTTTCTCAATCTAGATCTCTGAAATTTTTCAAATTCATTTGTTGGATCTTCTACATAAAAATTAAAAACAGAATTTGAAGTATAAACAAGATTTATCTTATCTATATTCAATAAGGGTCTAACTACTTTGATAATCTTATCTTTACAAAGAAAATTTTTTTCAAATTCAGCAAATGATGAAAGTCCTTCAGTTCCAGATCCTCTTAATAATCGACTAAAAAATGTCTCATATAAATCATCTTGATGATGTCCTGTAAAAACGGTTTTTATTCCGTCTTTAATGCATTGATTAAATATGAGCTCATAACGTTTTTGTCTAGCTATACTCTGTAAATTTGAAAGGGGCTTTTTTCCTTTCCATTTTAAAATTTTTAAGTCAATTTTTTTTAATCTTAGTTGTTCTTTAACTAATTTTGCTTCATTGGAGGATTCTTTTCTTAATCCATGATCTACCAAGTAAAAATATAGTTTAATTTTTTTGTTTCCTACAAATTTATAACAATTCAGTAAGAAACTTAAGGCCATACTGTCTGGGCCACCAGAAACCGATACGCCAGCTTTTTTAATACTATTTAAACTATTTAAATTTTTTTCAAATTTTTTATATATTTCAAAAATCTTTTTATCTTTAAGAATTTTTCTGAAATCAAAATTATCAGGTGTTATCTTTTTTACATTCAAACTTTTTTTCTTCATATTTTGCTTTTTGAAGAATTGATTGAGACGCCTCAGGATATTCCTTTTCTAAACTTGTAATCATCATGCAACCTTGATCTTTTTCTCCAATTTGTACTAATGATACACCTAATTTTAATAAATTATCAGGTGCTTTTTCGCTCTTTGGATATTTTTGATAACCTTCTAAATAAGCTGAGGCTGCATCAACATATAATTGTCTAATTCTAAAAGTTTCAGCAAACCAATATTGAGCATTACCTGCTAGCATATGATTTGGATTTGTTTGTACAAATTCTTTTAAAGCTCTTTCTGCAGTATTGTAATCACCAACTTTTAAGAAGCTAGTCGCAAATTCATATTGCTTTTCAGGAGAGTCTTCAGGTAATAATTTTTCAGTACTCTCAACACTTTCTAAAATAACTGTTGAAGTAGAGTCCACAGATTGTGTTTGTTGAGTTGTATCAGTGGTTGTCATATCCTTATATGAAATACTGCCTAAGTCTTGAGGTTCAGATGTTCCAGGTAATTTTTTATTTTCCTCAGAAGTATTTTCTGTCATGTTTGCAGCACCAGTGCTAACAACATTGCCCATTGTTTTCTCAACCTGTTCAAAACGTAATTGATTATCGGATTGTAGTTTTGTCAATCTATTTGAAAGTTTATCTAGTTTAAAATTAATTTCTTCGAATTTATTTGTTAAGTCTCTAAATTGATTTTCAATCTCAGATAATTTTAACAGATGTCGAGTAAGAGCTTCCTCTGAACTACTATCTAAAGAAACTTCAGAAGTACTACTTTCAATCGTATCTGAATACACGGCTCTCTCTAAAGTTTTTATATCTTGCTGTAAAGCCTCGATAATTTGTAAAACATTATGATTATCTGAATAAGTAATGCTAAAACTTGATACAAAAAATGTGATCAATACAAAAAAACTCAAAATATATTTCTTTATCATAATAATGAATAGTTTTTAGATAGAATGATGGCAAAAAAAAGACCCATCACTTTTTTTAAGTAATGGGTCTTTAAATATTATATATTTTTAGTTAGCCTTAACTGTAACAGATCTTCTATTTTTAGACCAAGATAAAGGATTAGAGCCAGAGTCTACAGGTCTTTCTTTTCCATAACTAATCACAGAAATTCTATTTTCTGAAATACCGTAAGTCATCAAGTAATCTTTTGCTGCATTAGCTCTTCTCTCGCCTAATGCTAAGTTATATTCTCTTGTTCCTCTTTCATCAGCATGTCCTTCTAAAACAACATTTATATCAGAATTTTTTCTTAACCACGCTGCTTGCTTTCTTAATGTATCTCTTGAAGCAGTAGTTAAAACTGACTCGTTAGTTGCAAAGAACACTCTGTCAGGAACTCCGTCTGCTAAATATTCAACCGTGTCTGTTCCTGTATAAACATCACCTTGGATCTGTGAATCTATTTTTGCTGCTTTTTGTGCACATGCCGATAGTAGCAAAGCAAAAATTGACACTAAAATTAAATTGTATGTTGATTTATTAAATATCATACTGCTCCTTAAATTCTTTTTTATATAGTATTAATTTCACAACTAAGTAAATCTTTCAAGATAAGAAATCAACCGAAATTATTAGTAAATATTACTAAAATATGTGCTAATTGCTAAGCAATGAGGACCAAGATGGGTCAGATGCGTCTGTTTCGGTAATAACTTGTCTTTCATTATATCCGGTCAAATCAATAGACCAAAGTTTAGCTGAAAAACCTTTGCCTTCACTATCAGATTTTGTCTCTCTATAAAATATTAATACTCTACCATTTGGTGACCAAGAAGGTGCCTCTTGATAATAATTTTCTGTTAGCAGTCTTTCTCCAGTTCCATCTGTTCTCATAACCCCTATATAAAATTTTCCTTTATGAAGTTTAGTAAATGCAATTAAGTCACCACGAGGTGACCATACCGGTGTACCATATAAACCATTTCCAAATGAAACTCTTTTTACTTTCGATCCATCACTTTTCATAACATAAATTTGTTGATAGCCACTTCTGTCTGAATTAAATGTAATAAATTTTCCATCTGGTGAATATGATGGAGATGTGTCTATAGATGGATGATTAGTTATTCTTTCAACAATTCTATTTTCTAAGTCCATTGTATAAATATCTGAATTTCCATCTTTAGCAAAGCTCATAATAATTTTTTTTCCATCGGGAGAAAATCTTGGTGCAAAAGTCATACCTGGAAAATCGCCAACTACTTCTTGTATTCCAGTTTCAATATCTAGCAAATATACTCTTGGAAGATTTTTGAAATATGAAAGATAGGTAACCATTTGATTTGTAGGATTAAACCTTGGTGTTAAAACTAGTTCATTACCTAAAGTTAAATACTTTGTATTGAAACCATCTTGATCCATTATAGCAAGTTTTTTAACTCTTTGAGTTTTTGGTCCCGCTTCAGATACATAAATAATTCTTGTATCAAAGTATCCTTTTTCTCCAGTTAACCTCTCGTAAATTTTGTCTGAAATAATATGTCCAATTCTTCTCCAATTGTTTGGAACAGTTGTAAAAGCTAAAGCTAACATTTCTCTGGCAGCTAAAACATCCCATAATCTAAATTCCACTCTTACCTTATCATCTTTAAATTCTACTTTACCTGTAATCAAGGCTTGAGCTTTTATTAACGACCAATCTTCAAATCTTGGTTTAAGATGTGCTACATCAGGTTTCTGCAAAAATGCTTTTTTTTCTAATGGATTAAATAATCCTGTAGCTTTAAGATTGTTCTCAATTACGATTGAGATTTCCTCACCAATTTGATTTATTTTTAATTCTTTTTTTAAAGTTTCGGTTGTTTCTTTATCTGAATAAAGTGCTGATACTGCGATAGGCAACGGATTTAGATTTCCTCTTGTAATATCTACTTCGATTAATGCATAAATCTTTGACGGAAAAGTTATAAATAGCAATAATGTAATTATTTTTATTATTTTCATTATCCTTCTAACATCTCTCTTGCATCAAAATTTAATTGGAGATCTTTCCACTTTTCATAACCAGTCGTTGGTACTCTTAAAGGTTGGCAAAGTTGTATTGCTCTTAATGCACTTTCAGCTAAAACTTTATAAAATCCTTGTCCTGGTTTATTCATTCTTGCGTGATCTAATATTTCTGATTTAAGAACAGTTCCATCTGGTTTTAGTTTTAATTTAATTCTAACTAATAAATTTTCATTATAAGGTAACCCTAAAGGTATGCTCCAGCAACCAAAAATTTGTGCCTTTAAAGCATCTTCTTCATTTAAAGTTAAACCTGATAATTTCATTGATTCATCCTGAGACTGTGTAATTTCGTCATTTTTTATAATCGTTTCTGCAAGATTTTCTTTTGATTTATCTATAAGAGCGGCAATATTATTTGGATCAAATAATTCTTTTTTCTCAAATTCAGATACCTGTTTAGCTTTGTTTTCCTCTATTTTAGGGTTTTGTTTATCTTTTTCTATTTCTTTGATTTTTTCAATTTCTTGATCTGGTAAGGGTATAGAGTCTGGTTTTTCTTTTTTCACCTTTTTTGGAGGTGCTTGTTCAGAAACTAACTTTTCTTTTTCTTTTTTAACTTTTTCAATTATTTTTTCTGCTTTAGGTGCAAAAGGTATGTTGGTTTGATCTGCTATTTGTATCAACTCAACTGAGACTAAAGGAGGAATATCAATTGGTTTTTTTGCTATAAATGGAAAACTAACTATTGCAGTCATAATTATAGATATATGAAATAACAAAGAAAAAAGTAAATTTTGGGGCACAGATTACCTGTCTTTATATGGTTCAGATATCAGTGCAACTTTAGTAAAACCAGATCCAGATAGCATTCCCATTATTTCAAGTACTCTACCATAATTTATTGCCTTATCTCCTCTAACATAAATCCTTGTATCAGTTCTATTTTTAGATACTGCTAAGATTTTCGCTGTCAAGCTATCAAACTCTACTTTTGCCTCTTGAATAAATATTTCTCCTTTAGAATTAATTGTTAAAGTTAGAGGCTCCTGTTCTTCAGGTAATGAGTCGGCAGAAGTTTCTGGTAAATCTACTTGAACTCCAACTGTTAAAAGTGGAGCTGTTACCATAAATATTATTAGTAAAACTAACATTACATCTACAAAAGGTGTAACATTGATCTCACTCATAGGTTCTCTGGACGATCGACCAAATTTAAAAGCCATGACTATATTATTGCTAAAAATCTTTTTGAAAAATCTTCTAATTTATTTGAATATCTTCTAGCATCACTATTAAATTTATTATAAGCGACTACTGCAGGAATTGCTGCTAATAAACCTAATGCAGTTGCAAACAACGCTTCTGCTATACCTGGCGCAACAATTGCTAAACTTGTATTTCTAGATATTGCAATTGATTGAAATGAATTCATTATTCCCCAAACAGTTCCAAATAATCCAATAAAAGGTGCTGTTGCTCCTACTGTAGCTAAAAAAGTAAAATTCTTTTCAATAACTGACATTTGTTTTTCAATGTTAGTTGACATTATATTTGTTAATCGTTCACTTAAATTTGATTTAGATCTAGATTTCAAAACAGTTTGCATTGAATCTTTAAATACCATTGCCATTGGGTCATCCATTTCTGCAGGTAAATTATTATAAAAAGTTTCAGCGGATTTGGATCTCCAAAATTTTTCTTCAAATTCTATGGTTGATTGATTGATTTTTTTAAACATTCTAAATTTTTCAAATATAATCGTCCAAGAGTATATTGAAGCCGCAATAAGCATCACTATAACCAATTTTACTATAATATCTGCTCTTAAAAATAAATTTAGTATCGAGAAATCTTCACTTGAAGTTAATCCGACAGCTTGTGTAGCTATATCTGCTTCCATTGAACACTTCTCACACTAAATTGTGTCATGAATATGACTCTGCTGTAGGTAAAATTATTCGCTTTTATAAGTATTATAATAGTAACTTGCAATTAATATTGCGTCAGCTTTATTTGAGTCTTTTTTTCTCTTTAATTTATCTGAAACTTTTGGAAATATTTCAATTGCCCTTGAGCGGCTAGCATCCTTTGAGGAATTTATTAAATTAAAGTATTTTTTCCATTTTGTAGGTCGTACAAAATGTATAGGGAGCTGCATTGCTGAACAAACTCCTTTAATTACACCAAATGATTGACCAAAATTAAACATGCTTGTTACACCTTGTCCTGGCATTGCAGTAACATGTTCAACAACAACTCTTACTTCATCTTGATTTACTTCTGATAAATAAGACTTTATCTCGTTAAACAGTTGATTGCCGTTAACTTGTTTTTTATTTTTTTTTCCTTCGGCCATTGAGGGCATTTCAATTACATCAACAATTTTTCCATTGTTAAAAAAACAAATTGCTCCTGAAATTCCTGGGTCAATTCCAATTATATACATTTAACCTTTAAATTTTACATTACTATAAACATTTTGAACATCATCATCGTCTTCGAGACAGTCTAAAAAACTAATAATTTCATCTTTATCTTTGTGATTAATTTCATTAAATATTATTGGTATCCATTCAATTCCTGTTGATATAAATGAATCTATCTTATCCTCCAATAATTTTTTTACTTTATAAATTTTTTCTTTTTCACAATGAATTTCATGAAAATTATTTTTATATGAAATACAATCCTCTGCGCCTGAATTAAGAGCTAAATCAATTATATCTTCCTCATTAATTAAACTATACTCAATTTTAATAACTCCAGTTTGTTTAAAATTATGTGACGAAGACCCTTGAGTTCCAAAGCTACCTCCATTTTTTTGAAACAGTGTTCTTATTGATGATGCGGTTCTATTCTTGTTGTCTGTCAGTGTATCAACAATAACAGCTATATTTTTTGGACCAAAGCCCTCATATCTAATACTTTCAAAATTGGATTGGTCTCCAGCTTCAGATTTATCTATAGCTCTATCAATATTATCGTTGGGCATATTTGCTGCTCTTGCAGATTGAATCGCCGATCTTAGTCTAGCGTTCATCTCAGGATTTTTATCACCCAATTTTGCAGCAACTGTAATTTCTCTTGAAAGTTTTGAAAACATCTTAGATCTAATTTTATCTGCTCTACCTTTTTTATGTTTAATTCCTGCCCAATGAGAATGACCTGCCATAAACTTATTTTATCTTTTAAATACCCCGCCAATTATAAAATTTTTAATACCTAGTGCCAAACCAGTTTCTTTACAAACATCAACAATTACTCCAGATAGTGAAGACTCACCTTTTGAAGGAAAATGTTTTTTTGAATCCTCTTTAAAAAATCTTTTTATTGAATTATTTTTATCCATACCAATAACAGAGTCGTAATCACCACACATTCCTGCATCAGTCATATAACCAGTTCCATTTGATAAAATTCTTGCATCATTTGTTGGAACGTGTGTGTGTGTTCCTACAACAAGTGAAGCTCTGCCATCAAAAAAATGTCCTACGGCCATTTTTTCACTTGTGATTTCTCCATGAACATCGACAACTAAACAATCAAAATTTTTTTTTAATGAATTATTCTCTAAAAAGTTTTTAATGGTAGTAAATAAATCTTCACATTTTTTCATAAAAACATTTCCCATTAAATTTAAAATACCAACCTTTAAACCTGTTCTTGAATTTAATACAATAAAGCCATTTCCTGGTAAATTTTTGCCTAAGTTTAAAGGTCTTAATAATCTTGGCTGGTCTTTTATGAAATCATAAGTTTCTTTTTGATCCCAAATATGATTTCCACTTGTTACAACATCGACACCACAAGATAAAAATTCTTCAAGAATATTTTGAGTTATTCCCACTCCCTCGTCAGCTGCATTCTCACCATTCACGATAGTAAAGTCAATATTTTCATTCTTAATAATTTCTTTTAAATTTTGTCTAATCGCATTACATCCAGATTGTCCAACAACATCGCCTAAAAATAAAATTTTCATATAAAAAAGTCTTTTTCAGTAATTATCATATCTAGTTTTTTATCAAATTTATTAACAGGAAGTTTTTTAATTTTCTGAAAAGAAAAGGCAAGTCCAATCTTAACTATTTTCTTAAACTTTGAACTTTTTTCAAAATATCTATCGTAAAAACCTCCTCCATATCCAAGTCTATTTAAATTATTATCAAAACCAACTAATGGGACAAAAATTAAATCTGGCATTAATATTTTTGATAATTTCGATGGTTCAAGAATTCCTAATTTATTTACATAAAGAGGCTCATCAAATGAATATTTAAAAAAATCCATTTTAAAATTTTTTTTGATTACCGGCAAAGATATAAGATACTTTTTTGTTTGCAAAAGCTTTAAAAGATTTAAAGAATCATACTCAAAATTAATAGGTATATATCCACCAATTATTTTTTTATTTTTATAATTTTTATTTATAAACTCAGAGATATAATAGATTTGCTTTTCACTTATGTCTAAGTAATTTTTTTTTCTAATGTAAATTAATTTTTTTCTTAATTTTTTTTTCAAAAATATTCTTATTTCAATTAAAAATTATTTTTATTTATAAATTCCTCAATTTGAGTTGATGCATCTTCAATAACTTTTTCATATCCGTTATTTAAGTTATCTAATTCGCTTTTAAATCTTTCTTGTTCTTTTTGAAAATTCTGAATTTCTTTATCTTTTTCATCTTTATAATTATATACTAAAGATTTAAGTTCTTTGAATTTTGCTTTTAATTTTTCTATTTCATTCTTTTTATCTTCAATCTTTTTTTTGGTTTCAAAGTACTCATCCATTAAAGTTATAGAGGTAATTAATAATAACTTACTCTCTCCCAGATTTCCTATCTTTGATTTTAATTGATTAAATTTTTCTGTTAGGTTTTGTGATAGTTCTTCAAGATGCTCTTCTTGACCATCCTCGCATGATAATAAAAAATCTTTTCCATTAAATTTAATATTTACGTTTGCCATTTATCTATTTCCTCAATTAAATACTCTGTCTCTTGATTTAATTCATCTATTTTTTGGTTGAATTCAATATGTTTTTCATTATCTTTTCTTTTACTACTCTCCAGATCTTCAATTCTTTTCTGGGCCTGCTTTAATTCAAGCGATAACGCTTGGTGTCTTTTCTCTAGATTATTTTTTTCAATTTCTAATTGATTTTTTTGATCAACTAAATTCTCTATTTTTAATTGATCTTTATTTTGTATTTGAGAAACATCAAAGTTATTCAGTTTATTTAATAACTTGTAAAGTTTTTTTTCTTTCTCCTGAAAAGATTTCATATATATAACTATATTATTAAATTGTACTATCAGTGTCTACATAGGTCTAAACTTGAATAAAAATAACAAAGAACTAGCAAATGCAATCAGATTTTTATCAGTAGATGCAGTTCAAAAAGCAAATTCTGGACATCCAGGAATGCCAATGGGCATGGCTGATGTGGTTACAATCCTATTTAAACATTTTCTAAGATTTGATCCAAAAAATCCTAACTGGATAAATAGAGATAGATTTATTTTATCTGCCGGCCATGGTTCGATGCTGCTATATTCACTGCTTTATTTAACAGGTTATAAAAGTATTAGTTTAGAGGATATTAAAAACTTCAGACAACTTGATTCAATTTGTGCAGGACATCCTGAATATCATCCAAATTCTGGAATAGAAACTACAACGGGTCCCTTGGGACAAGGTATTTCAAATGCAGTAGGTTTTGCTTTAGCTGAAGAAATTTTAAAAAAGAAAGTTGGAAAGAATATAATTAATCACAAAACTTATGTTTTAGCTGGAGACGGTTGTTTGATGGAAGGAATAAGCCATGAGGCATTGAGCCTTGCAGGTCATTTGAAATTAAAAAATCTTATTTTGCTGTTCGACAATAATTCAATATCTATTGACGGGCCCACAAGTTTAGCAGTATCTGATGATCATAAAAAAAGATTTAATAGCTATGGATGGGACTTTTTAGATATTAATGGACACAATGAAAAAGAAATATTTAAAGCTTTAAAGAAAGCACAAAATTCAAAAAAACCAATTGCTATTTCTTGTAAAACTACGATTGGATATGGATCTCCAAACAAATCTGGTAAAGCTTCTGCTCATGGAAGTCCTTTGGGTGAAGATGAAATTAAATTAGTTAGAAAAAAATTAAAATGGAAATATGAGCCTTTTGAAATACCAAAAAAAATATTAGATGATTGGAGAGCTATAGGTGTTACAGCTACAAATAAAGCCCGATTGCACCAAAAAAATTATCAAAAAAAATTATCCTCGATGGGCTGGTTGGGTTGGTCTCTCTCAAATAATTTTAATAATAATTTTCCACCTAAAAATAATTTAATAAGAGGTCCAATTAATTCTGCAATTGAAAAGGCTAAATTAGAATATTTAAAAACTTTGGAGCCAATGGCAACTAGAAAATGTTCTGAAAAGTATTTAGAAATTGTCTCAAAAATTTCAAATTTAATTGGAGGGTCGGCAGATCTTGCTGGATCAAATAATACTAAAACTAAAAATCATAACATTATAAAGCCAGGAAATTTTTCAGGAAATTATATTCATTACGGTGTAAGGGAACATGCCATGTGTGGTGTAATGAATGGTTTAGCTTTACATAGTGGATTAATTCCGTACGGAGGGACTTTTTTAATTTTTAGTGATTATTGTAAACCCTCCATAAGACTAGCGGCCATGATGAAACAAAGAGTAATTTACGTTTTTACCCACGACTCTATTGGACTTGGAGAAGATGGCCCAACACATCAACCTATTGAACAATTAGCTGGTTTGCGATCTATTCCAAACTTAAATGTATTTAGACCATCAGATATGATTGAAACATTTGAATGTTGGGAGCTAGCACTTGAAAATAAGAATACACCTAGCGTGATCGCATTAACAAGACAAAAAATTGATCCTGTAAGAAAACAGAAAAGTTCCAATAATCTTTCTTCGACTGGTGCTTACGAAATTTTAAGAACAAATGATAAAATAAAGTTAACAATACTATCTTCAGGATCTGAAACTTGCTTGGCATGTGAAATTAGTCATAAATTGGCCATAGAAAATATTTATTCAAAAGTTATCTCAATGCCTTGTCTGGAATTATTTGATCAACAAACAATAGATTATCGTAGCAAAATACTAAACGAAACTGATTTAGTTGTTTCAGTTGAGGCCTCTGAAACAAGTTTTTGGAGAAAATATACTGGGGAAAGAGGATTAAATTTTGGAATAGATAGTTTTGGGAAAAGCGCTCCATATAAAGATATATACAATAATTTTGAATTAAATTCAGAGAGTATAATTAAAAAGATTAAAAAAGAAATATGAAAATAAAAGTTGGAATTAATGGAATGGGAAGAATTGGAAGAATGATTGTTCGTTCAATAGTAGAAAATAATTATGCTAACTTTGAAATTAAACATATTAATAATAGAACTAATACTGAGACTTGTTCAAATCTTTTAAAGTATGACTCTATACACGGCAAATTTGATGCAGAAGTTAAATTTGATCAAAACAATCTAATAGTTAACAAAAATAAAATAACATTTAGTCAAGAGACAGATATCAATAAAATTAACTGGGAAAAATTTGGTGTTGATTATGTTTTCGAGTGCACTGGTAAATTTAATTCCAAAGATAAATTAATGCCTCATTTAAAAAATGGTGCAAAAAAAGTTATTGTCTCTGCCCCTTGTAAAAGTGCTGATAAAACAATTGTATTTGGAGTAAATGAAAAAGAGATCAAAGAAAAAGATAAAATAATTTCTGCAGCGTCTTGTACAACAAATTGTCTTGCTCCAATTGCATATGTTCTAAATGATAATTTTGGAATTGATAAAGGATTTATGACGACTATTCATTCATTTACCAGTGATCAAAGAATATTAGATAATTCACATAAAGATCCAAGAAGAGCAAGGTCGGCAAGCCAATCGATTGTACCTACCTCTACAGGAGCTTCAAAAACAATAGGTGAAATTATTCCCTCTCTTAAAGGTAAATTGGAAGGTGTAGCAATGAGGGTTCCAACTCCAAATGTATCCTTGATTGAACTGGTTTTTTGCTCAAATAAAGAAGTAAGTATTGAAACAATTAATTCAGCATTTAAAAAATTTATTAAAAAACAAAATAAAAAGATAATTGAAATAACTGAAGAAAAACTTGTATCAATTGATTTTAACCACAACTCAGCCTCATCAATTATAGACACTTCGCTTACAAACGTTGTAGGAAAAAATATGGGTAAAATTTCTGCATGGTATGATAATGAGTGGGGATTTTCAAACAGAATGTGCGATATAGCAGAATATATTCATAAAAATTCTTAATGAATTGTATCAAAGATAAAAAAGGCCTTGATGGCAAAATTGTTTTATTAAGACTCGATCTAAACGTACCAATTAAAAATGGCAAAATAACTGATGAAACAAGAATAAATAAAATTTTGCCAATTTTTAAACATCTAATTGAAAAAAAATCAAAGATAATTGTAATTTCTCATATTGGTAGGCCAAAAGGGGTAAAGACTAAGAAGCTGTCTTTAGAACCAATTTGTAAATGTTTGGAGATCAAGTTGCAAAAAAAAATAGAGCTTATTAAAGATAATATTTATGATTTAAATAAGAAAAACTTATCTAAGAAGCTTGATAATCAAATATTAATTTTAGAAAATATAAGATTTTATAAAGAAGAAGAGGATAATGATAATAATTTTTCAAAACAGCTTGCTAGCCTTGGTGATTTGTTTGTCAATGATGCATTCTCCTGCTCACATAGAACTCATGCTTCAGTCAATAAAATTACAAAATTTTTACCCTCGTATGCAGGTTTGCAGTTAGAAACTGAAATAAACGCGTTAAAAAAAGTTACTACAGAAATTAAAAAACCGGTTACTTGTATTATAGGCGGATCAAAAATATCAACTAAAATTCCTATTATTAAGAATTTAATTCCAAAGTTTGATAATATTGTAATTGTAGGAGGTATGGCTAACAATATACTTAAATACAAAGGTCACCCAATAGGAAAATCAATTCAGGAAATTAATTGTGAAGAAATTATAAGTGATATATTCAAACTTTCTATTAATCACTCATGTTCTATCATTTTTCCAGAGGATGTAGTTGTTGGGAAATCAACTGAAAGTAATGCAATAATTAAAGGACTCGATGAAATAGGTAATGATGATTTAATTTTAGATATTGGGCCTAAAACAATTGAAACTATTTCTAATATAATCGAAAATAGTAAAACTATTTTATGGAATGGACCGGCAGGATATTTTGAAAATTCTAATTTTGCAAAAGGTAGTTTTGAAATTGGAAAAAAAATTGCAAAAAAAAATAAATCAAATGAGATCTTCTCAGTTGTTGGAGGTGGAGATACGGTAGCACTTATAAATAATATAGGAATTTTAAGTTCATTTAATTTTGTTTCAACTGCTGGTGGAGCATTTTTAGAATATCTTGAAGGTAAAGAATTGCCTGGTATAAAGGCTCTTAACTAATGTCAGAACTTAATAAAATTGCTCTTAATATAATATCAAATGGTAAAGGTATCCTTGCCGCCGATGAAAGCACAGGCACAATGACTAAAAGACTTGAGGCTGTAAACGTCAAATCAAATGAAGAAAATAGACTTAATTTTAGAAAGACACTTTTTACATCTGAAAGTATGAAAAAATGTATTGGTGGAGTAATACTTTATGATGAAACAATTAAACAAACTTATGAAAATAAAACTATCCCTGAATTAATTAATGAAAGTGGTGCTTTACCAGGAATAAAAGTAGATACAGGAGCTAAATCTTTGGCCGGTTCTCCTGATGAGAAGATAACTGAAGGTCTTGACGGTTTGAGAGAACGGTTAAAAAAATATTACAAATTAGGTGCAAGGTTTACTAAGTGGAGGGGTGTTTATACTATTTCAGATAAATTTCCTAGTAAGTTATCAGTGCATTCTAATGCTCATGCTTTAGGAAGATATGCTGCTTTAGTTCAAGAATGTGAAATGGTTCCTATTGTAGAACCTGAAGTATTAATGGAAGGAAAGCATTCAGCGAAAGTTTGTTACGAAAAAACTTCAGAGGTAATAAAGAAATGTTTTGAAGAGTTAATACTTAATAAAGTTGATTTAACTGGGGTCATTTTAAAACCGAACATGATTTTAGATGGAATTAATTCTAAAAATAAAGTTAATAGTGAGCAAATTGCTGAACTAACTTTAAAATGCCTAAAAGAATCAGTTCCTCAGGAAGTACCTGGAATTGCTTTTCTTTCAGGTGGGCAAAGCGAAATTGAGGCTACAGAAAATCTTAATTTGATCAATAAAACAAATTCAAGTAAATTTATTATGACATATTCATACGGTAGAGCCTTACAACAAGGTGCATTAAAACATTGGTCTAAGGACATCAAAGACTCCTCTGGTACACAAAAAGTTTTTAATAATCGTGCTAATTTGTGTTCGCTTGCAGCTCAGGGAAAATGGTCAAGAGATCTTGAGATTTAAAGCTAAATTCATTTATTTAATATCCCCAAACAAAATTTATTTTAATTTCTATAAAGATTTAAAAAAAATCTTAAAAACAAATAAAGTTAAGTTTTTTCAATTAAGACTTAAAAAATTCTCAAAGACTAAAATTGTTAAAATATCAAAAAAAATTAAAAAGATATGCAAAACCTCAAATGTAAAATTTATCATTAATGATGACCCCTTAATTGCAAAAAGTGTTGGTGCCGATGGATGTCATTTGGGTCAAAAAGATATGCATATTAATGATGCGAGAAAAATATTAAAAAATAAAATAATAGGTGTGACTTGTAATAATTCATTTAAAAAAGCCAAGGAAGCTTTTAAAAATAAAGCAGATTATATTGCTATAGGAGCATTTAATTCGAGTAAAACTAAAAATGTAAAATATAAAGCTACCATAAAAGATTTAAAAAAAATAAGGACGTTGTCAAAAATACCAATAATTGCAATAGGCGGAATAAATCAAAAAAATTATCAAAAACTTTTGTTGAATAAAGCTGACTTTTTGGCTATTTCAAACTTCATTTGGAAAAATAAAAAATTAAAACCAGAAGAGGCAATAAAAAAATTAAAATGAAAATTTCGGGCAATGAAATTAAAACTGGCATGATAATTGAGCATAATAACGACTTATGGGAAGTTTTAAAAACTCAACATGTAAAGCCGGGCAAAGGTGGGGCGTTCAATCAAGTCGAGATGAAAAGTATTAATAAAAATACAAAAATTAACGAAAGATTTAGATCTAGCGATGATGTTGAGAGAGCAATTGTTGAGGAAATAAATTATAACTTTTTATATGAGGACAAAGGTGATTTTTATTTTATTAATAATAAAAATTTTGAACAAATTAGTTTAAAAAAAGAATTGTTAGGTGAGAAATCTAAATTTTTAACAGAAGGATTAGAAGTTAAGTTAGGTATTTACAATGATGTACCTATTAAAATAAGTCTTCCTAATCAAATCGAATGCAAAATTGAAACAACTGATGCGTCAATTAAAGGCCAAACAGCAGCTTCATCTTATAAACCAGCTGTACTAGAAAATGGTATCAATATACTCGTACCCCCTTTTGTTGAGAGTGGTGATAGCGTTATTATAGATACAAGATCAATGGAATATATTAAAAAAATTTAAAAGAAATGAAATCAATATCTCCAAATTTAAATTTAATGATTAAAGCATGTGAGAAATCATCAAAAGTATTAATAAGAGATTTTGGGGAAGTAGAAAATTTACAAGTATCAAAAAAAGGACCAAAAGATTTTGTAACTAATACAGATAAAAAAGTAGAAAAAATTCTAATAAATGAATTGTCTAAAAAAAAATACTCAATAATTACAGAAGAAACTGGTATTATTTTAAAGGAAAATAATAAAGATTTTTGGATAATAGACCCAATAGATGGCACTATAAACTTTTTACATGGAATCCCACACTTTTGTATATCTATTGCATATGTAAGTAATGATGAAATTATTTCTGGAGTTATATACGACCCAATTAAAAATGAATTATTTTTTGGAGAAAAAAATTCTGGAGCATTTTTTAACAACCAAAGAATTCGGGTATCAAAAAAAAATAGTATTGAAGAATGTTTGTTTGGTACAAATTCGGAAGGAATAAAAGATACAAATTTTAATACTAGAATAAGTGGTAGTGCGGCTCTTGATATGGCTTATGTTGCCTCAGGAAGACTTGATGGATTTTTCCAAAAAAACTTAAATGTTTGGGATATAGCTGCTGGTATAGCAATTTTGCGAGAAGCCGGAGGTAAAATAAACAATATAAATATTAAAAATACTAAAAATCATACAGTTATCGCCTCTTCAGAAATAATTCATTCAGAATTAAACAAATTACTTGTGAACTTTTGATTGTTTTATAAAAAAGTTTTGCTATAAAACCGCTATGAAAAAAAAAATTCACCCTGATTACCACAAAATAAAAGTACAAATGACTGACGGTACCCAATTTGAAACACGATCTACATGGGGAAAAGAGGGAGAAATATTGAAACTTGAAATCGATCCAAAATCTCACTCTGCATGGACAGGTGGAAAACAAAAAATACTTGATAAAGGTCGAGTAAGTAAATTTAATAAAAAATTCCAAAACTTTAGATCATCAAAGTAATTGAATTATATGACAAATGCACCTTTAATGCCTGTTGCAACAGCTATTTGGTTGGTTGAAAACACCTCTTTAACTTTCAAACAAATTGCTAACTTTTGTAAAATGCATGAAGTTGAAATTCAAAGTATTGCTGATGGAGAAGTTGGCAAAGGTATAGTTGGATATAATCCAATCATTTCTGGACAATTAACTAGAGAAGAAATTGAACTATCCTCAAAAGATGAGAAAAGACCGTTAAATATTTCTCAAAATGAAATTCAAATATCTGCTAATCAAATTAAAGAAAAAAAAAAGTATGTCCCTTTATCAAAAAGACAAGATAAGCCAGACTCTGCACTTTGGCTGCTTAAAAATCATTCTAAATTGAAAGACTCCCAAATTGCAAAGCTCGTGGGTATTACAAGTTCGTCTGTAAAAGCTATAAGAAATAAAAGTTATTGGAATTATAACAATCTTAACCCAAAAGATCCTGTTGCGATGGGATTATTTTCTCAAAAAGAACTATTAGAATCTTTAGAAAAAGCAGATAGAAGAATTAAAAGAGAGCAAAAACAGAAATCAAATTAAAAAAATAAAAATAGACAAAATATTTATATAGTGTTATTAGATCGTCTTTTTGGAGGTAGTTATTAAAATAGAAGTCAAAGATAATAATGTTGAACAAGCACTTAGAGTTTTAAAAAGAAAACTCCAGAAAGATGGTTTCTATAAAATAATTAAATTAAAAAATACCTACGAAAAACCATCAGAGAAAAAAAAAAGAATTTTACAAGAAAATATTAAAAGAGTTAAAAAGTTAAATAAACTTAAAAATAGAATTTAAATACCGCGGGGTGGAGCAGCCTGGTAGCTCGCAAGGCTCATAACCTTGAGGTCGGCGGTTCAAATCCGTCCCCCGCAACCAAATTTTCAAAAAAATGCGCCAAGAAGTTTATAAAAGACACATAAAAAACTATTCTGAACATTGGTGGTTTCAAGCAAGGAAAAAAATTATTCAATCGATCATTAAAAAAAAAATAAGAAAAAAAAGTATAAAGATATTAGATTTCGGATCTGGATCAGGGGTGAATATAAATATGCTTTCTACATTTGGACAAGTAAGTATTTATGAACCTAATAAAAGTACCAAATCGTTTCTAAGAGAAAAATATAAAGGAAAAAGATTTAAAATTATTAATAATTTTAAAAATAAAAAATATGATTTAATTGTTCTTGCCGATGTATTAGAGCATATAAAAGATGATCATGCTACAGTAAGAAAATTAAATAAAATTTTAAATAATAAAGGCTTTATTTTAATAACTGTTCCAGCCTATAAGGTTCTTTTTTCACAGAAAGATAAAATTTTAAAACATTTTAGAAGGTATTCTAAAAATGAAATTCAAAAAGTATTTAATAAATTTAATATAATAAAATTGACATATTTCAATTTTTTTTTATTTTTACCAATTTCTACAATAATAATCTTAATGAAAATTTTTAATATTAATTTTATAGATAAGGTTGAAAAGTCTCCAGTGAAGATTATTAATCATATTTTGTACTTTATTTTTGTAAGTGAAAGTAGACTGATTAATTTATTTAATCTACCATTTGGATTGTCTATGCTGGGTTTATTTCAAAAAAAATGATAAATTCCTTATCAATTATTTTTCCCTGCTACAATGAAGAATATAGATTAAAAGATACAATCAAAGATTTAGAAAAATTTTGTAAAAAAAAAAAATTTAAAAAAGTAGAAATCATTTTTGTCGACGATGGTAGTACAGATTCAACATACAAAATTTTAAAAAATATCAAAAAACAAAATATTCTATTAAAAAGTAAAATTAAAGTTTTAAGCTATGTTCAGAACAGAGGAAAAGGGTATGCATTAAAATATGGTGTTAAATTTGCAAAATATGATTGGATACTCACAATTGATACTGATATATCTGTTTCTACATTACAAATTTTTGATTGGATTAAAAAATATAAAATTAGTAAAAATTATAAAATATACTTTGGTTCAAGAAATATTATAGGATCCAATATAAAGTATCAATTGCATAGAAAGTTGATTGGTTTAATATTTATTGGGATTATAAAAATTCTATTTAATATCAATTTATTTGATACCCAATGTGGATTTAAATTATATAACAAAACTGTTGCAAAAAAAATATTTAGTAATTTGCAGTGCATGGGCTTCTCTCATGACATTGAGATTGTATTACTTGCAAAAAAATTTAATTTTAAAATCAAAGAACTTCCAGTTAAATGGATACATAAAAAAGGTAGTAAAGTTTTTTTAATTAAAGATAGTATAAATATGCTTATATCTATAATTGAAATCAAACTTAGATTTATTCTAAAATAGATATTGACTGTAGAATAAGAGATTTTTTTTCCCTATTTAGCCCTTTCTTTAAATCGTACTCTGATAGGGGATTTTCAATTTCAAAAATAAAATTGAATATTTTATTTTTTTCACAATTTATTTGGATTATTACATTATCTAGTTTTTTATTACTAAAACTCGCGACGCTATTACTATTACTTTCAAGAACATTAAAATAAATTTCATTATCAAGGTCTTTATAGAAATTTTTTAAATTAAATTTTACTCTTGTTTTATCACTGCATTTTATTGTATTGAGATTTAAGACTAATCCTGAAAAGTATCCACTAGCGATTAATTCCTTATAATTTTCTTTTTTGGTCCAGCCAATTAAAGGTATTTTGTCGTTATTTTGAAAATTAATTTGATTATCTTTTAGTAAAATCTTTGGGTTATTTAATAGTTTCGAGTCGTCTTTAATTAAGTTATTTATTTTTTCATTTGTTATAACCCAAATATCATCAACATAATAAAAGAAAAGTTTATTCTGAAACAAATATTTTAAATATAACACGTAGTTATGATTATCACTTAAAAACATAGTTCTATTAAAAATATTGAGATTTTTCTTTTTAAAATGATTTACTAAATCATACCTAGCGTTTGTAACCTTGGCCCTATTCACTCTTGCTAAATTCACTAAATCGGTTTTTTCAAAACTTTCATTAATTAAATAGAATGATAAATAATTGTATATATTTGACTGGTTTTTACTTTCAATTAGTCTTAAATTTAAAAATTGATTAGAAAGGTTATTCCAAAAGTTTTTACTTTTTAAATCAGAAGAATAAGTGTATTGAGAGCCAAATTTATAATTTTTAAATCCGCTATATAAATCTGTGATTTGAATAAGAAAAAGGGTTAAAAGTACTAAAATAGACTTAGATTTAAATTTTTTGAAAGTATAAATTATTCCAAAAATAAAGATAAAATAATAAACTGGCCAAATCATTCTACCACTGGCTCGAAAAATACTAAAAAAAGCATAAACGTATTTATTTAAATCAAAATGTAAAATATTGTATTGTCCAAAATTAACATTATTAGAAACTGAAACTAACAAGAATGGAACAATAATTAAAAGCCAATTCAAATTTTTAAAAAAAATAATATTTTTTTGTGTAAAAAAATTAAATATAAATAATGTAAAGAAAAATATTCCAGATATACCTAGGTATGCAAAACCTTCTGCTTCACCGTTTTGAAATTTTAAAATGTTAAAAAAACTTGACCAGGAAAAACTATAATTATTATTAAATCCGTTTGGATTAAAAAAACTGTTAAGATTAAAGTTATAATATCCATAACCCCATCCGAGACTGTCATCAAATCTTATCGAAAAATATCCTAGTACATACATGAAAAAGACCAGAGAAATTATTAAAAATATAAAGTTTTTGATAATTCCAAATACTCTTTTTCTTATAATTAAAATTTTATACAAATCTTGAAAAAAAATTAATACAATTAGCATTAATGAAAAATAAAAGTGAATTGTGCTTGATAAAATTAAATTAAAATATCTGAAGAAGTTTTTGTTTTTATGATTAGATAATTCGATATATATGCCAGATAATATAATCCATTGACCAAATAAGCTTAGATGAATTCCAATTCTGTGAATTAAAACTGGTGTAAAAAGAAAAAAAAGACAGCCAATAGCTGCATAAATTTTATTTTTAGTTCCAAGTAAAATTATTTTAAATGAAAATAAAACTTGTAAATATAAACTTAATAATATCCAAATTGAAAAGTACTGAAAATCCTTGGGTAATAAAAAATCAAAAACCTTAAAAAAGATTGCTAATAGCGGTATAGAGTCTGAGAAAATTATATTTGAATCAGAAAATATTCCATAATTGGGATTTAGTCCAATTGGAAATCTCCATACATCTTCTCTGAAGTATTTCCACCCTAATTGATATGTTGTTAAATCTCCTGTGTTTAGCCAGTTAATATTTCTAGGATTAATATTCTCAAATCCTAACAAAAAAATCCAAAATAAAGTTGATATTATAATAAGATAAATTTGATATGATGATTTATAAATTTTTTTCACTTTAGAATTTAAATTTTACCTAATTTATTCTCATTGAGATACAAAATCTAATAGTTTATAAAAAATTATGTTTAAAAAAGAAAAATTTAAAATTCTTGATCAAAGGTATAAAACACATGCTTATGAAGGTTTAATGGGATTTTTTATGAGATATTGTCATAAAAATCTCGAAAAAATTAAATTTCCAAAAAATATTTCAAAAGTTCTCGAAATTGGGGCAGGTGATGCTCCTCATTATAATTATATAAAGCATCCATTCGATGAATATTTCATCCTAGAAACATCAAAACATGCATTAGATATTGATCATAAAAATTCTAAAATTAAAGTAATTGAATATGATGGGAAAATTATACCATTTAAAGATAATTATTTTGATAGAATTATTATTTCACACTGCTTAGAACACATAAATAATCCAGAAAAATTTTTATTACAAATGATGGATAAGTTAAAAATTGGTGGAGTTTTATCAATTTCATTACCAACTGATCCAGGTCTACTTTTTAGATTAGGAAGGTTTTATCTTAAAACTTTTTCAATAAAAAAAAAATATAAAATTTCAAAGGAGGATTTTGATTATATGAATGCCACTGAACATATAAATTCAATTTTTGGATTAATTTCTATTATTAAATATCATTTTAAAAATGAAATTATAGAGGATTACTTGCCTTTTAAAATAAAAATGCCAGATTTAAACATTTTTTATAATGTTCATATTTTCAAAAAACAATAAATAATTCAATCTTATTATAAACTTTTGATTATATCTTCTGTCATCTTTTTTGCATCTGCAAATAACATTAAAGTATTTTCCCTGTAGAACAAGTCATTATCTATACCTGCATAGCCAGGCGACAGACTTCTTTTAACAAAAAGTACAGATTTACTTTTTTCTACATCTAAAACTGGCATACCATAAATTGGACTTTGCGGATCTGATTTTGCCACTGGATTTGTAACATCATTTGCTCCTATAACATAAGCTACATCACAATTTGCAAAATCATTATTTATTTCCTCTAGTTCAAAAACTTCATCGTAAGGAACATTTGCTTCTGCGAGCAAGACATTCATGTGTCCTGGCATTCTTCCAGCAACTGGGTGAATAGCGTAAGAAACTTTTACTCCGTTCTTTTTTAATGTATCTACCATTTCTCTAAGAGCATGTTGAGCTTGTGCAACTGCCATACCGTATCCTGGCACTATTATAACTGACGATGCATTTTTCATTAAAAATGCTGCATCATCAGCATTTCCATTCTTTACTGGTTTCTGTTCTTTACTTGTGTTTACTTTAGTTTGATCTGTTCCACCAAAGCCACCTAAAATAACACTAAAAAAAGAACGATTCATCCCTTTGCACATAATATATGACAAAATAGCTCCTGAGGAACCAACAAGAGCACCCGTTATAATTAAAGCAGTGTTTTCTAAAGTGAAACCTATACCTGCTGCTGCCCAACCTGAGTATGAATTAAGCATTGATATAACAACTGGCATATCGGCTCCACCGATTGGAATAATAAGTAAAACACCAACTAAAAATGAAATTACAATTATTGTCCAAAACCAAGTATCTATCTGGGTTCTGCATAAATAAAAAATTAGACTTATTAAAATTATTCCAAGTGCTAAGTTTAAATAATGTTGACCAATAAAAGTTATTGGAGACCCAGACATAATTCCTCTCAATTTCAAAAATGCAATTATTGAACCAGTAAAAGTTATAGCTCCGATTGCAGCACCTAATGACATTTCTATTAGACTGGCAATTTTAATATCACCTGGTGAGCCTAAATTAAAAACTTGCGGATTGAGAAAAGCAGATATCGCAACAAATACAGCTGCAAGCCCCACTAAACTATGGAAACCAGCCACAAGCTCTGGCATTGCAGTCATTGGAATTTTATAAGCAATAAATGCTCCTATCGATCCACCAACAAGAAGAAATATAAATACATAAAAAAAGCCTGTAGAATAATTTCCGATTGATAAAAAAGTGACGCATATTGCTATTCCCATTCCGAGAATTCCAAAAAAGTTACCCTGTCTTGA
>CACDLR010000004.1 GCA_902553695.1 uncultured Pelagibacteraceae bacterium
TATTTTGAATAGACAATACAAAAGTTATATTAGTTAGAGAAAAAGTAATAATATAAGCTGCGCCATAGACAGAATTACCTAAAAGTAACTTAAAAAAACTTAATCTATAAATAATTAACATTCCAACTAGCACAACAGCAAAAGGTATCGCGCCTCTATAAAAAACTAAGCCCCAAGTTTCTAGATTTGAAAGTCTTATAAAAAGAGAGTCAGGTGTAATAAACATCACAGCTACAAACGCCATTAATGAACCTTTTTGTTGGTTTGTTAAATTATTCATGATCTTATTTCTTTCCAAAAAGTTTTTGCTAGATTAATACCAGTTAAATCAAAATAATTTTTTAATCCAGTTGGAGAAGTAACATTTATATCTCCATTCAGTTTTTCTGATATAAAGTCTATTCCAGCAAAATAAATTCCATCTTTTTTTAATTTTTTTGCAATTAAATTTGAAATCCTTTTTTCTTTTATTGTGAGTTTTGAAGAGCGAACCGTTCCACCTTTGCTTAGATTGCTTAAAAAAGAGCCTTTTTTTGGTATTCTAGAAAAAGATCCTACTACTTTACCATTTATTATAAACACTCTTTTATCTCCATTTACAATTCCAGGTAAAAACTTTTGGCACATAACATAGCCATGCTTTTTTAAATATGTATTTAAAAAGGTTTTATTAATCCTGCCTTTTAAAAGTTTTATATTATTGCCACCATGGCCATTGATTGGTTTCATAACTGACAATTTATTTTGTTTTATAAAACTAACTATATCCGAATTTCTTGATGTAAAGATTGTTGGAGGCATATATTTTTTAAATTTATAAGAATATAGTTTTTCAGATACGTTTCTAATTGATGTTGGATTATTTATGATTTTAACACCTTTTAATCTATCTAAAAAATAGGTAGTGGTTATATAATTTATATTGAATGGAGGGTCCTGTCTTACTAGTAAATAACTAGATTTTTCTAAATTTATTGTTTTTTTACTAAGTAATTTATAAAACTTTTTTTGATCATAAAGTTTTATAAAGTTTCCATGTGCATAAATTTGATTATTTATAATAAATATATTTTTTGGTTCATAATAGAAAATTTTAGATCCTTGTTTTTGAGCTTCGAGTGCTAAAAAGATTGTTGTATCGTTTTTATAATTAAGTTTTTTTAAATTATCCCCTTGGATAGCTAATATTTTATTTTTCATTAATATTGAAAAAATTTTTATCTTTTTGATACTGAGCCATAATTGCCTCTGCATTAGTGCTACTAGTTTCAATAATATTTTTAATATGATCTAAGAATTTAACTTCATTTTGTTTTTTACTATTTAATTCATTTCTATTTTCCAAACCTTTTTTTGATATTTCGAATAAATCTTTGGACCAATCTAAAATTGATTTTTTTCCTAAAATTGTTTTTAAACCTTTTTGTGGTGAGTCTCTATAAGCAGATATTATCTCATCTACATTCCATCTTTTTACAACATCAAATACTTCATCAAGGTTTCCATACAACAATCCAATGAAAAATGCAGGACCAGCACACAAACAATCCCATCCACAAGCATCCATCGAACGAATCTCAATATATTTTTTTAATCTATTTTCTGTAAAGATTGTACTTAAATGGTCCGCAACATCTTTTTCATAAGGAGAAACTTTTTCAATATCACCATCTATAAAATTTTGGAATGTTTTATTTTTTGCATCTATATATTTGTCGTTTCTTTTTAAGAAGAGCATAGGATAGTTTAAACTAAAATCTGCATACTTTTCAAAATCCATATTCTCTAAAAATATTTTTGGTAATCCACCTCTATAAGTATTTTGCCAAGCGTAAGATCTATAAGATAAATAACCACTTTTATTTTTTTCAATAATTCCTGAATTTGCAAATAGTGCAATTGTTATTGGAACCAACCTATTAACTACAAAAAATTTTTTACAAAAGTCTTTCTCAGATGTGTAATCTATATTTATTTGTGTTCCACACGTTCTATACATCATGTCTAAACTTAATTTTCCAAAAAGCGGCATAATTTTGGTCATTAGTTCATATCTATTCTTTGGATTAGATGGAACTTCTTCAATTTTGGATATTGGATCAAAGCCAGAACTAATTAAATTTAAATTTAATTTTTTTAATGATTGATTTAATTCAAATATATATTCTTGAGACTCACCACAAGTTTGATGAATGCTTTTTAATTTTTCCCCAGATAGCTCTATCTGATTGCCTGGTTCTAAAGTTATATTTTTATTTCCTTTTTTAAGAGCTATTATATTTTTGCCTTCCTTTACAGGCTCCCAGCCAAATTCATAGAGTTTTTCAAATAATTTTAATATTGATTGATAATCTGCTCTTTTATTTTTCAAAAAGACAAATTTTTCATGTTCAATACCTATCCCACAATCGTTAGTTTCTTTAATACCAGATCTAAAATAATTAATAAAACTTTCTTTTGTTATCATAAATTTTTAAAATAATTTCCTAATTCTTCCAAATTTTTTAATTTAGGTGAACATGTTTGTTTTTTACAAACAATAAAATAATCCTCACTTCTGTCCTCTTTATATATAATTGAAGCTTTATCCATAAATTTTTTGACCACCTGTTCTCTTATTTTCTTGATCGTATCAGTATTTTTTGAATTAATCGTGATGGTAATGTTGTCCTCGCATACGTCTAAAATTTTAATATAGCTAAACATTTGAGCGAAATTTGAGTTTATGTGTGAGTGAAAAGATTTAGACAATATATCTATTCTTTCCTTCCATTTACTCTCAGGAACAATATTGCTTAACTTATTGGAAATTAATAAATAAACACTATTTCCATTTGGTATATTATTATCGTTTAGATCAATGGGTTCTACAAACAGATCATTTGATTGAACTTTATTTTTTTGTAAAATACCTTCATTAGAATTAAAAAAATTACCCCAGGCTTCATCCATTAAATTAATACATTTTTCTAATGATGATTGTTTTTTTGTAAACTCATAGTTACTCAGTAAAAGTAAAGAAAAATAAACATAATCTTCTAAAAAAACATCAATTTGTTTGTTATCATTATAACAGTGAAATAATTTATTTTGAAAAATCTGTTTAAGATTTTCAAAATTTTTAATTGATTTATCAAACAAAGCTTTATCATCCAGAATTATTGATGAATATAGATTTGTATATATCCAGAATGAATTCAAATCAGTTTGAGATTTATCATCAAAAAAAGGTTTAATTCTTTTTTTTCTAATTTCTAAAAGTTTTTTTTCTATTTCTGTAATTTTTGTATCTGCATTTACATTTGGATCGAAATTTTCAACTAAAATATTTGATCCTTCAAAATTTCCTTGTTCAGATATTTGGTATTTTTTTTTAAAGCTCTCTAAATCATTTTTTAAAATTTCTTTTAGTTCTTGGTATTTCCAAACATAGTATTTTCCCTCAACGCCATCACTATCTGCATCATAAGCTGAACCAAGTAAATTATTTTGTACTAAAAATTCAGAATTAATAAAATTAATTGTTTGTTTTAATTTCCTTTTCAAATAATTGTTTTCTTTACTGCTCAGGTAATTATTTAGTAAATTTACGTATTGAATATTATCATAAAGCATTTTCTCAAAGTGAGGCACTATCCATTTTTCATCAACTGTATACCTTGAAATTCCTCCCTCTAAATGATCGTAAATACCTTTTGATGACAGACTAAGTAATAATTTTTCTACAACATCTAAATATTTTTTATTATTTGTTTTGTTGTAAAAATGTAAAATTGTATCAAAAATATAAAATTGTGGAAATTTAGGAGCACCTTTGAAACCTCCATTGATTTCATCTGTATAATTTATAATTTTTTCAACATATGGCTCTAAATCTTGCTTGAGAACTGCATTTTTTTTATTCAAATTTCTGAAAACTTCTTTCATTTGTGTTGCTTGATTTAAAATTTTGTCTCTATTTTCTTGATATACTTTTGAAACATTTTCTAAAACACTATTGAAACTAGGTCTACCTTGGAGTTCTCGTGGTGGAAAATAAGTACCACCTGTAAAAGGAACGGCATTCTCATCTAAAAACATTGATAATGGCCAGCCACCTTGAGCTCCAGTTAATATTGATAAACTTTTTTGAAATATAAAATCTAAATCTGGTCTTTCTTCTCTATCAACTTTAATGTTTATAAATTTTTCATTCATTATTTTTGCAGTTTCTTTATTTTCAAAGCTTTCATGTGCCATGACATGACACCAATGACAACTTGCATATCCAACACTAAGGAATATTGGTTTCTTTTCTGATTTTGCTTTTTGTAAACTTTCATTATTCCAGGCTAACCAATTTACTGGATTGTATTCATGTTGCTTTAGATATGGACTTTTTTCTTTTTCTAATTGATTTTTCATAAAATAAATTTGTTGAATGTATTTAATAGTGTGATACTGTAATAACAAGCGCTGATTTAAATCTAATTGCAGGCGCTATATAAATCCTGCTAAAGCGATGCTAACAACCACCGCATTAGTAGGTGGTTTTTTTTTGCCATAGATAAAAGAAAACCGGGTGATTTGAACCATATTGTGCACCCTGCATAAAGCTAAAGCACTAAAAAGGAGAAGGGGTTTCATACTTTATTTGCCCTCATTTAATTTTATGAACTTCTTCTCCTAATTAAAAGGAGAAGAAAATGACTAAAGATAAAAAAAGAGGTTTAATCGAAAGATTAAACCAAGGCCCGGTAATTTGTGCAGAAGGATTTCTTTTTGAAATAGAAAAAAGAGGATACATGTCTTCTGGTGAATTTGTACCTATGGTTTCATTAGATAATCCTGATGCCTTACTAAATCTGCACAGAGATTTTCAGCATGCTGGATCAGATGTTGTTCAAGCTTTTACTTATAACGGTCATAGAGAAAAAATGCGTGTTATAGGTAAAGAAGAGTTATTAGAACCTCTCAATAGAGCAGCATTAAAAATTGCAAAAAAAGTTGCAGTTAGTCCAATGGGAGATGAACAAAACTTGATGGCTGGGAATATTTCAAATTCAAACATTTGGAATCAGGATGATAAAAAATCCCAATTAGAGGTAGAAAAAATGTTTCGTGAAATGGTTGGTTGGGCAGTAGATGAGCAAGCAGATATTTTAATTGGTGAAACTTTTTATTACGCAGAAGAAGCCTATACAGCTTTAAAAGTAATGAAAGAAACTGGACTTCCATCTGTTATTACTATCGCCCCATACAGTAAGAATATCATGAGAGATGGAGTTTCCATTCTTGATACCTGTAAGGAGTTGGAACAAAGAGGAGGGGATGTAGTAGGAATGAATTGTCATAGAGGACCTAACACTATGCTTCCTTATCTTAAAGAAATTAGAAAAGAGTTAAAGTGTCATATAGCTGGATTACCTATCAATTATAGAACAACTAATGAGCATCCTACTTTTTTTAATTTACCAGATAACAATGGATGTAGTTTCCACTCTCCTCATGAAACTACATTTCCAACAGCTTTAGATCCAATGCAATGTAACAGATATGAAATAGGAAAATTTGCAAGAGAAGCTTATAATTTAGGAATAAATTACTTAGGTGTTTGTTGTGGAGCAAACCCTATGCTGATTAGAGAAACTGCTGAAGCAGTTGGTTTAAAAGTCCCTGCTAGTAAATATAGAGAAAATATGGAAAATCATTATATGTTTGGAAAGAATAAACGAATTCCAAAACATATAAAAGATTATAGAAATAAAGCTTAGTAGGAGTAAGGTTTTCTTGAAAAAATCCTTTTTACCATTGGAGCAAAGTGTTCAAGAGGTAAGGATTTATAATTAGGATCAAAACATCCTTGATCGTAATTTTCACAAAAATCTACAGTAGCTTTATAATATTTATGATCTTTGTATTGTTCTCTTTTAAATCTGTCACCACCTAAATGATGTACATAATAATATGTTTGAAATAAACCATGCATTTTTATAATCCAATGTGTTTTTTCACTAACATAAGGTTTTAAGATTGCTGCCGCATACTCTGAGTGATTCATGGGTGCTAATTCATCACCTATGTCATGAAGCAGGGCTGCAACAACCATTTCTTCGTCTTCATTATTTTTATATGCTTTAGTTGCACTTTGAAGAGAATGTTCTAGTCTTGAAACTTGATAACCTTCAAGTGTTTCATTAAGACCTGACATAAATTTTAAAATTCTATCAGCAGTTTCTCCAGCATATTTTTTTTCATGTTTATCTAAGAATAGATAATCTTCCTTAGTGCCATTTTTCATTTCTGTAAAGCTTACTTTCTTCATAATTAACTATTTGATCCAGTACTCAATAATGAAAGCTGAGTTATTTTATTTTCTCCTAACTCATCAATAATTTCAACAGGATAATCACCAGTAAAATAGTGATCAGTAAGTTGAGGAAATGCATTATTTCTTTTTTCAAAACCCATAGCTTTGTATAGGCCATCTATAGATAAAAACTTTAAGGATTTTGCTCCAATATAATCACAAATTTCATTTACTGACTTATTTGCTGCAAGCAACTCTTCTTTTGTAGGCATATCAACCCCATAAAAATCTGGAAATTTGATTTCAGGACTAGCAATTCTAACATGAATTTCTTTTGCGCCTGCATCATAAAGCATTTTTACTATTTTATGTGAAGTCGTTCCTCTTACAAGCGAGTCATCAATCAAAATTATTTTTTTATTTTTTATAGAGCTTTTATTTGCATTAAGTTTTAATTTAACACCCAAACTTCTTATTTTTTGAGCAGGTTCGATAAAAGTTCTACCAACATAATGATTTCTTATTAAACCCAAATCAAAATTTATTTTTGTTTTTTGACTATAACCTAATGCAGCTGCATTTCCTGAATCTGGTACTGGAACTACAAGATCAGCTTTAATATCATCTTCAATAGCTAGTTGTTCTCCAAATTTTTTTCTAAATTCATATGAAGTTTTACCATTTAGAATACTATCGGGTCTTGAAAAATAAATGTACTCAAATACACAAGGTCTAGATTTTTTAGCTGGAAAAGGTTTTATGCTTTCCATGTTATCATTTTCAATTATAACAATTTCTCCATTCTCTACTTCTCTTAAAAATCTTGCTCCAATAATATCCAATGCACATGTTTCAGATGCAAGTACATAAGAATTTTTTAATTTGCCAATTACTAATGGTCTTATACCTAAAGGGTCTCTCACTCCAATCAACTTATTTTGTGCCAACATAACAAGGGCATAACCTCCTTGGATTTGGAAAACTGCGTCTGTAATTTTCTCAATTGTTGTATTTCTTTTTGATTTTGCGATTAGTTGAATAATTACTTCTGTATCAGATGTAGAGTAAAATATAGCTCCATCTTTAACAAGTTTTCCTCTTATTGTTAAAGCATTAGTTAGATTGCCATTATGTGAAACACCTATACCTCCCGCGTGTGTATCTGCAAAAAAAGGTTGAATGTTTCTTAAAGTAGTACCTCCCGTAGTACTATATCTATTATGTCCAATTGCAAAATTCCCTTCTAAATTTTTTAAAACTTTTTCGTTATTAAAATTATCACCAACTAAACCAAATCTTTTTTCAGAATAATATTTTTTTCCATCATAGGATACAATTCCGCATCCTTCTTGACCTCTATGTTGTAGAGCATGAAGACCCAAGGCTGTTAATGCTGCTGCGTCTTCACAATTACTGATTCCAAAAACTCCACATTCCTCTTTTATTTTAGGGTTATAGTTCTTGAACTTTTTCTTTAGCATTTTCATATTCTTTTTTGTCTGGAAATTCTTTTATAAGATAGTTACTTCCTTTTTCAACTAATTGAAAGCTCAAGGATTTATCGAAGTCAATTGGCCACTTATTTGAATTATATATTATATCTACGGTTGCAAAAATACATACGGATATAACATAGCCTCTAGCAAAACCAAAAAAGAAACCAAAAATTTTATCTAATCCACCTATACCTGTGTATGTAACAGCTCTACTGATTCCTTTATTAATTAGTAAAATTATGAATATAACAATTATAAATAAACAAATACCAAGAGTCACATCTAAAACATATTCATTATCAATTATATCATCAACATAAGGTTTAGCTTTAGGAAATAAAAATAAAGTTATTACGTATGCCAACAGCCATTTAGATGCAGATAATAAACTTAATACAAAACCTTTTTTGTAACACTTAATTAAAGATAGAACTGTAATAGTGATATAAATTATATCAAATGATGAAATTTGTTTAAAAAATTCAAAAAAATCCTGCATTTATTATATTTGAAATGGTTTAAATTTAATTAATAAAGCAGGCAATAATGTTAATACGGAAATCATTGCTAAAAGCATTGCAATACCGGTAAATATTCCAAAATATATAGTAGGAATAAAGTTAGAGAATATTAATATTGAAAAACCAAAAACAATAGTAATAGATGTATTAATAATAGCGATACCTACTGTTGAGTGGCAATAAGCAACTGTTTTTTCATAATTTTTAATTCTATTAAATTCTTCCTTAAATCTATAAATGTAATGAATACTATTATCGACTGCTATACCAATTGTAATTGCAGCTATTGTGATTGTCATCATATCTAGTGGGATATTTAATATACCAATAATACCTAATATCAAAAATGCTGCAATAAAGTTTGGAACCACACCTATCAAAGATAGTTTAATGTTTTTAAATAATACTATAAACATTCCAAGTATACCCATCATTACAAATCCAAGTGTTAATATTTGAGATTTAAATAAACTTTGAAGTAAATTATTGAATAATATAAGTACACCAGATAATTTAAATTCATTTTTTTCGAATCCAAGTTTATTTTCTAAATCATAATTTATTTTATTTATTAAATCATTTCGTCTTAATTCTGGTAAAGAGTCTTTTATTCTTAAATTAATTCTTGCCTCAGAGTCTTTGATAGAAATATATGGATCTACTATCTCTTTCTTAATTGTTTGAGGGATTTTTGAATACAAAACACCCATTTCTAAAGTACCCAATGCCCTTCCATCATTTAATGCTGTTGCTACCTCTACAATCGATGAAAAAGATAATACTTTACCAACTGCAGGCAATGTTTCTAAATATTTGTGAACTTTATCAATTTTATTAATTTTATCCTTCGTAAACCAATATTTTTCATCATCTCCATCATCCATGTCTCCCCAATCCTCATCTTCGTTTTCATCATTTGTATCCTTATTTTTAGGAAATTTGATTATGATATCCATAGGGGTAGTCCCGCCTAATTTATCATCGATAAGTTTCATACCTTTGTAAATTTCAGTATTTTTTTTAAAATAATTAATAAAACTATTTTCTACTTCAAGTTTACTAATTCCAAATACACTTAAAAAAACTACAATTAATGTAATAAAAAATATTTTATTTTTATTATTAGAGCTAAAGTTTGCTAAATTAGAAGTAATAATTGAATTTTGATTTTTATGTATTGATACCTTTTTGTCATCGAAAAAATTAAGTAAGGTTGGTAGTAATGTATATGTTATTATAAATGATGATAGAAGGCCCAAAGTCATCATCCAACCAAAATCTATAATTGGTTTAATTTCACTTAAAATTAGAGAAAGAAATGCAAAAATAGTAGTTAAAACAGTATAAATTATTGGCCAAAACATTTTTTTTGTTGTTAATAAAATTAATTCACTTTTCTTTAAACTTGGATTATTTTTTTTTAATTGAAGAAAACGAGTGCTCACATGAATATTCATTGCCATAGTTAATATCAACATTAAAGCAATAAAATTTGAGGATATAACAGTTACTTTCCATCCAAAGATTCCCAGCAATCCCATCATTACCACAACTGAAACAAGACAACTTGAAATAGGAATTATAATCCAGATTAATTTTCTAAAAACAAACCATAAAGTTGAAATTATAAAAAATAGTACCCCGATACCAAAAAAGACAATATCGCTTTTTATATAGGTCATCATATCATCAGCAATCATTGGTATTCCACCTAAATGAATTTGTGCTGTATCTTTATAACTTTCTATAACTTGTCTAATTTCTAATATATTTTTATGATTTTTTTTTTTAATTTTATCTCTGAATTTTTCTTTTTCTTTTTGATTTTTAAATATATTTTTTTTTTCTTTTTCTTTAAGATAAACAATGATTCCAGTAGTTTTTCCATCTTCACTGATTACAAAGTTTTTAAAGACAGGACTATTTAATATTTCATTAAAACCGTCATCTCTGTTAATTCCCTCACTCTTAAGAGTACTGAAGTTTTGGAGTTTTTCAGTAAGTGTTTCATCTTTAATATTTAATAAAGGAATATCTAAAATTGTAATAACATTATGAACCCAGTCTAAACTTTGAATTTTATATTTTAAACTTAATAAATTATTAACTGAGTTGTCAGATGTAAGATCTTCTTTTGGAGAATAAGTTAGCACTAAAAACTCTTTGGTGCCATACCTTTGATTTACTTCATTGAAATATTTTAGGTCTGGATCATCTTCTAATAAAAGTGTTTCAGATGATGCATCTAATCTAAAATTTTTGGCATTATAGCTAAAAAATGATACAAGAATGACTAGTACAATAAATATAAGTTTAGGTTTTTCTAAAATATTTTTTTTATAAATTTGTGCTAACATTCTTAATTAGCTTATATAATTTTAATTAAGAATTTTGAAGATCTTTAAATTTAGTAAACATTTCCTCAAATTCGAGCATTATATTACCTGTTGGCCCATGTCTTTGTTTATGAATTAATAGTTCAGCTAAATGGGCTACTTCATTCATTTTAGCCTGCCATTCAGCATGTTCAACTGTTGCAGGTCTTGGTTCTTTTCCTCTTAAATAATAAGCTTCTCTATACACAAACATTACAACATCTGCATCTTGCTCTATTGAACCAGACTCTCTAAGATCAGACAACAATGGTTTTTTATCATCTCTTTGCTCAACTGCTCTAGATAGTTGAGAGAGAGCTAGAACTGGTACGCTCAATTCCTTGGCTAATGCTTTTAAACCCTGTGTTATCTCAGAAATCTCTTGAACTCTTCCTTCTCTTGCTGAATTAGCTCTCATTAATTGAATATAATCAATTACTATTATATCTAAACCAAAGAGTCTTTTTATTCTTCTTGCTCTGTTACTTAATGCTGCAATTGAGATTGCTGGAGTCTCATCTATATACAGAGGTAATTCAGAAATATTTTTTGAGGTTTCAATAAATTTGTCAAATTGCTCTTCAGAAATTTTTCCCCTTCTAATATCATTTGATTTTATTCTAGATTGTTCAGCAATTATTCTTGTAGATAATTGTTCTGATGACATTTCAAGTGAAAAAAAGGCAACACATGATTTTTTCTGATCATCTTGAATTTTTTTTGCAGCATTAAATGCAATATTTGTTGCTAGGGCAGTTTTTCCCATCGAAGGTCTTCCAGCTATAATAATTAAATCAGATTTATGAAGACCTCCGAGTCTAGAGTCCAATTCTGTTAGTCCAGTAGGAACACCCACTATACCTTCTTCATTTTTGAAAGCATTAGATGCCATTTCAATAGTTTGTTTCATCGCTTCATCAAATTTTACTAAAGATGAATTAAAATTTCCTTTTTCTGCTAGATCAAACAGAGTTTTTTCTGTTTCCTCAATTATATTTTTACTATCTTTATCAAGATCGTTTGATTTAGCACTAAAAGATAAATTTTCTGAAATTTTAATTAATTCCCTTTTAACAAAGAGGTCATAAATTAATTTTGAATATTCAATAGCTTGTCTTGATGAAGATGAAAATTTTGTAATCTTTATTAAGTATTCAGGAATATTTAATTCGTCTTTTTCATTTTCAAAATAATTTTTCAATGTAATGGGATTTGCCAACATTCCACCAAATATTAGTTTTTCTATAGCGATGTAAATTTTTTGATGCATTGGATCATAAAAATTCTTACTGTTTATGTGAGGGGAAACTTCATCAAAAATATCATTCGATACCAGTATCGACCCAAGTACTGCTTGTTCTGCTTCTATATTATTTGGAGGTTCATCATAATTTGGTTTAACTAAATTAAGTTTTTCCATACATGTAATTGATATTTTAGATTAGCAAACTAAACAACTATAAATTGGTATGGGGAAAAAAATGTATAACTATTTAATTATTTCTTCTGGAGATACTTTAATTTTTATCACAGACTCTATCTCAGAGTGTAAATTAAGAATTACTTTAAACTCTCCAATAGATTTAATTTCATTAACAGGTTGAATTAATGATGAACTTAAATCAATATTCTCTTTTTCTTTTAATAATTTAGATATTTCAGTTGGATTAACAGAACCGTATAATTCTTTATTTTCTGTAACAAGTTTCTTTATTTCAAATATTTTATTTTTTAGTTTTTCTGCAATTTCTTTAGCACTACGTTTTTTATCCTGATCTTTTTTACTTAGATCAGACTTTATTTTTTCAACTTCTTTAATATTTTTATCTGAAGCAAAAAGCGCTTTTTTTTGAGGAATTAAAAAATTTCTTGCATACCCTCTTTTAACAACAATTACCTGACCAATAGATCCAAGTTTTCTCAAATTTTCTAGTAAAACTACTTTCATAAAAATTATTATATTAAAGCTAGATTTCTTGCTCTTTTAATTGATAAAGATAACTCTCTTTGTTTTTTTAAACTTACCGAAGTAATTCTTGAGGGTAAAATTTTTCCATTTTCAGATGTATATTTTTTTAAAAGTCTTATATTCTTATAGTCAATCTTTGGTGAACCTTTGCCAGATAAAGGACATTTCTTTTTAAATTTAAATTTTTGATTTTGAAATATACTTAATTTAGCAAAATTACTTTGGCCAGAACTTCGTTTGAATTTTTTATTTTTCATTTAATATTGTTTTAATTTTCTCTCTTAATATTTTCACTCTTTTCTTCAATATTTTTTTCAAAATAGTTTGTCTCTAGGTCAATTTTTTTTACCCTAATTGTCAAAAACCTTAACAGATTTTTGTCAATTTTTTCACTTTTTTCAAGCTCAGAAATAGTTTTTCCACTGCCTTCTATTTTAAAGTGAATGTAGTTACCTTTTTTATTTTTTTTAATTAAATATGAAAGATTCATTAGTCCCCACTTTTCAGTTTTTAACAAATTTCCCTCATTATTTTCTATAATCTTTTTATATTTGTCTTCTATTTGCTTAAGTTGTGATGGACTTATATCTTGTCTTGCAATTATTGTATGTTCGTAAAAATTCATTGTTTTAAAAAAAGCAGGATATACTATTATAATTTTTTAATTACAACATAAAAAAATATTAAAATTTATAATGATTTCAGTGGTTTTCCCAGGACAAGGTTCTCAAAAAGTTGGAATGGGATCAGATATTTTCAACAAATTTGATTATGTTAAAACGATTTTTAAAAATGCAGATGAAATTTTGGGTTATAAAATTTCAGAAATAATTCTAAATGGACCACAGCATAAACTAAATCAAACAACATTTACTCAGCCGGCAATATATTTAGTTGGTCATTCAATTTGTGAAGTTTTGAAAAATGAAACTAATTTTTTTAATAATAAATTTGGGTTTTATGCCGGTCATTCGTTAGGTGAGTATACAGCATTAATGAGGGCTGAAACAATTACTTTTGAACAAGGATTATTATTATTAAAAAATAGAGGAGAAGCAATGCAATCAGCAGTACCACTCGGTGAAGGTGGTATGTTAGCTGTATTAGGTGTTGAAACTGAAGAAATTAAAGAAATAATTAATGAAAATTTTTCAAAAATTAGATGTTTTCTTGCAAATGACAATTCAAATGGACAATTAATTCTGAGTGGTAAAAATAACGAGTTAGACAAGTTCGCTACACTGCTAAAAGAAAAAAGAATCAAAAACATTAAACTTCCAGTTAGCGCACCATTTCATTGTGAATTAATGGAGTCAGCAACAAATGTAATGGAAAAAATAATAAATCAACAAAATTTAAAAGATCCCCATTACCATGTTGTCTCTAATGTTACCGCTCAACCATATCAAAACATAAATGAAATAAAAAATCTTTTAATAAAACAAATTGAAAGTCCAGTAAGATGGAGAGAAAGCATTCAATATATGATTGCAAAAGGAACAAAAATATTCGTAGAAATTGGGCCAGGAAGGGTATTATCTGGTTTAATTAAAAGAATAAATAAGGATGTAAAAGTATTGAATATTGATACACTTGAGGATATTCAGGATATTAAGTTATGATTGATCTAAAAAATAAAAATATAATTTTAACAGGAGCAACAGGAGGCATCGGAAGCTCTATTTTAGATACTGTAATATCATTAAATGCAAATGTTGTGGCAACAGGCACAAATGAAAAAAAATTAGAGGAATTAAAAAAAAAATATGAAAATTTAATATGTATAAAACAGGATATTTCAGCTCATGATGAATTAGAAGAATTTATAAATAATTCTAATTCAAAGTTAGGAGATAGAATAGATATTTTAATAAATAATGCAGGTATTACAAAAGACAACTTAACAATTAGAATGGATAATGAAGAATGGAAAAAAGTGATTGATATTAATTTAACATCCACATTTCTATTAACTAAGTATGTAATTAAAAAAATGCTAAAAAAAAAATTTGGTAAAATAATCAATATTACTTCAGTTGTAGGTCATACTGGTAATCTTGGTCAAGCAAATTACTCAGCCTCTAAAGGTGGAGTATCTTCAATGTCTAAAAGTTTATCTTTAGAATATGCAAAAAAAAATATAATGATTAATTGTATTGCTCCAGGTTTTATAGAAACTTCAATGACAGAAAAAATTAATGAAGATTATAAGACTCAACTTAAATCAAAAATACCGCTAGATAGATTTGGAACTCCCCAGGATATAGCCAATTGTACAGCTTTTTTGTGTTCTGATTTGTCAAATTATATAACAGGAGAAACCATTCATGTTAATGGAGGTATGTATTTTAGTTGACAAATATAAGTAAATAACTATTAACGTTTAAAAAGGAAAAATTACCATGGCAGACGATGTTTCAAGTAAAGTAAAAAAAATTGTAGCTGATCACTTAGGTATAGATGAAGCAAAGGTTACAGAAGAGTCTAGTTTTATAGATGATCTTGGTGCTGATAGCTTAGACACAGTTGAATTAGTGATGGCTTTTGAAGAAGAGTTTGGATCTGAAATTTCTGATAGTGAAGCAGAAAAAATTTTAACTGTCGGCGATGCAATTAAATTTATAGAGAGTAAAGCTAATTAGAATTTAATGTTATCTTCTAAAGACGGTAAAATGATAATTTTATCATCACCGTCTGGGGCGGGTAAAACAACACTCGTAAAAAAAATATCAACTGAAAAAAATTATAAAATTTCAATTTCTCACACAACAAGAGAGCCGAGACAAAACGAGGTAAATGGTTCAGATTATTTTTTTATATCTAAAGAAAAATTTAAAGAACTTATAAATCAAGATGCCTTTTTAGAATATGCTGAGGTATTTGAAAATTTATATGGTTCAACTAAAGAACAAGTTTTTGCAAATTTAGATAGTGGGTTTAATGTATTGTTTGATATTGATTGGCAAGGTGCTAAGCAAATTAAAAGTCAAATTTTAAATTACGAACTTATATCATTTTTTATTTTACCACCATCTAAAGAGGTTTTGCTTCAGAGATTAATCTCAAGAGGAGAAAAGAACGATAAAGTTATTAATATGAGAATGAAGCAATTTGATAAAGATGTATTACACTGGGAAGATTATGATTTTGTAGTTGTTAACGAAGATTTAAATAAATGTTATAACGAGATAATAGGATATTTAGAAAAAAAAATTAAATATAATAAATCTACAATTGAAAGACATATTAAGCAATTAATTTAAAAATCTTTCTCAAGTTCTTTTGCAATTTTAAAATAAATTAAAGGTTTAATATTTTGGGGTCTACAATTTTCATCTAAATTTAATTTATTGGTTATTTCTTTTGAGTTTTTAAATAGGATATTAAGAGGTTTTTTTATCATTTTTCTTTTATTTTGAAAAAAAATATTTGTAACTTTTTCAAGACTTTTTGAGTCTTTCAAATTAAAAATATTACTTTTTGGCTGAAAATAAACCAGTGAACTTTTTACTTTTGGTTTAGGAAAAAAATTCTCTGGGTCTATATCCATAATCTTTTCAGCTGACATTTTCCAATCGTTCAAAATTGTTAATCTTCCATACTTACTTGAGTTCACACTTGCAACAATTCTATCTGCCACTTCCTTTTGAAACATTAAAACAAATCTTTTAAAAAGGAAATTTAAATTATTTAATTTAATCCATTCTATTAATAACTTAGCAGAAATATTATATGGTAAATTGCCGAATACTAACATGTTTTGTTTTTCAAAATAATTCCATTTAATATCTAAAACATCTTTATTAATAATGTCTATTCTCTTATTATATTTATTTTGAAGATTTAAATATAATTTTTTATCTTTTTCTATAGCAAAAAAATTTTTTGGTTTTTTTTTTAATATTTCCTCTGTTAAATTCCCGGTCCCAGGGCCGATCTCTATAACTGTGCTTTGATTGGTTATATTTCCTACTTCAACAATTTGTTTAATTATGTTTTTATTTAAAAGAAAGTTTTGTCCTAAAGATTTTTTTGGAGCAAGTCTCATTTTAAAGAATGAATGAAATCAAATATATTTTCTAGTGATTTTGTATTAGATTTATTTTTTCCAAGCATTCTTTCATTTGGACCATGATCTACTGATAATCTCATAAAGGGTAGACCTAATGTGATATTTGATGCATCAAAATTAAATATTGTTTTAAAAGGTGTAAGAACTTGATCATGATACATACCAACTATAGATTGGTAATTTTTAATATTCTCTTTTAAAAAAAAAGTATCTGCAGAGAAAGGACCGCTAATACTTATTTTTCTCTTTTTTAATTTGATAATTGCTGGTTTAATTATTCTTTTTTCTTCATTAAATTTTGATTTTGACTCACAATGTGGATTTAATCCCATTAAAGCTATATTGGGTATTATATTTAGTTTTTTTTTATAGAAATCATTTATCGCTAATACATTATTTATAATCAATTTTTGGTTGATTTGTTTACTTACATCTTTTAGCGCAATATGTGTTGTTAAGGGTGAAACGGATAGTTTTTTGTTATATATCAACATTACTGGTTTTTTGGATATCTTTTTTTTTGTATTTTTAAATACATATTCTGTAACTCCTGGATATAATTTGCTAAGAAAGTGTTCTTTAGAAACAGGACCATTAATAACTATATTAGCTTTTCTTGAATTTAAATATTTAAAAGCAATTTTAAAACACCCACTAATGTATTTTTTTGATTTATAGGATATTTTTTCAAATGGATGTTTAAATTTATAATTTATATCAATCAAATAGGTTTTATTTTGTAGTCTTTTAGATTGAAAATTTTTAATTTTTAACTCTTCAAAATTAATTTTTTTTTTCAATAACTTTAACTGTGATATCAATAAATTTTTAGAACCTATTAATATTAAAGGATATTTAATTTTTTTTTTATATATATTTTTTGATAAAACTTTTGATAATATTTCAATAAAAACACTATTTGGTTCACCAAGAACAATTATTACTTTTTTTTTATTCTTCACTTATAAATGTCCTTTTTTTTAATTTATTGAAGAAAATATATCCTAATTTATTTAATTCATTTTCGGTTTCTATTTCAACCAATTTTTTTAGTTCAGCATCTAAATTTATTTTTTCGTTTATTTTCCTACGATCATTTACTTTTATAATCAAATATCCATTATTGGTTTTAATAGGCTCTGAAATTTTCTTTATATTATTTATTTTGGAATATATTGACTTAGAAATTTGGCTTGATTTAATCCATCCCAGTCTTCCACCTAAATCTTTGCTTTTTGAAATACTATAAATACTTGCAGCTGCCTCAAATCCAGATTTTTCAATTTCGGTATATATATTACTTTTCAATTCATCAAATTTTAAATTAGGTTTTACTATAAATAATATTTCGCTTAGATTTAACTCTTCTATTTCAGTTTCTTGATCATTTATTTCATTTTTAAGTTTATTAATATCTATATTAACTTTAGATTTAAATCGATTAAAAATAAATTCTCTCCACAAATTATCTATTAGGAAATTTTTTTCAAAAACTTTATAATTAAGTTCTTTCATGCTTAATTCATTCATCAAATTTTCAATATTTGTATAATTGGATTTAGATACAAATCTTTGAACATATTTCATACCTAAACTTGAATCATTTAATTCAAAATATTTTCTTAATTCAATTTCCTTAATTACTCTATTTTTTATAGAATTAATCGAAATACTTTCAATTTTTTGGTTAGAAAGATTTTTTAATTTAGGATTCAAAAATTGTAAAAATTTTTTTTCATTTTCTATGTCAATATTTGTTATTATTTCATTATTTATTTTAAATATTATTTGAGAATTTATTTTTGACCAGGCTATACTTTCGAGGCCTAATATAATTGTTATTATAATAAATATATATCTAAAATTATTACTATTCATTAATATTTTGTGTACTTACATTACCAAATGGAAGAAATGAAATTTTAAAGAAAATATTTTTGTCTGAATTAATATTATTATCTTGATAGAATTGTTTATTATATATTAGTGAGGCTTTTAAACAGTCATTCTTATATTCATAAATCAAATTGTAATAATCTGTTAAATCCTTATCTATATTTTTGGTAGTTTCAAATGCTAAAGAATTTGATTTGTTTAATTTTAATTCTGTAAAATTTGTTAAATAACTTTCGTCACCAACAAAATTACTTTTTTCCAAATACTCGAATGAAGTTTTGAATTTTTCACTATTAAAGCTTGTTGAAACCAAACTATAATTAGTACCACTAAAATCATTCTCAACAGAAAAATTATAATCAATTGATAGATTTTCTGTAATATTTATGCCTGAATATCCAATCAAATCTGAAGTTTTTTCTCCAAGAGATGTACTTAAAGGAATATCTTCATCTTTATTTCTTCTGAAATTCATGGCTATTCCAAATTTCGATTTTTCTTCATTAGTGTTGAGTAATTTTTTATATTCTACTCCTAAAGTAATTGAATCTCCCGCTTCAACCGATTTGTTATCAATTCTATCTAAACTAAACAAATCTTCAAAATTTATAATTTTATTTTCATCTTTTAAATTTAATCCATTATTGGGGCTGTACCTCAAAGAAGCCATAGGTATTAAGAAGGATTTTGAATTTTTTCTGTCCTTGAATAATGGATACTCCAAATTTAATAAAGTAGATCCTAAGATTTTGTAATCCTCATTTTCTTTATATGTATTTGATAAATCACCATATGTGTTGACATTCCTGAATAACAATTTGAATTCTGACTCTAAATTTGATGATTGTTTTTGATTAACTGAGCTAAATACAAAATCATTTACCATATCAGCTTCATCAACGTTAGTGTTATATTTTCTAAAATTTCCACTTGAGCTGAAGTTCAAGTTATCAAAAATACTATTGTTAAGTGAAGTTTCTTTATTAAATTGATAATTGGGGATTATATACTCGTATTTATCGCTATTATTTTTAGTTAGATCATTAATTATATTTACTGATGATGAAAAATTATAATCATCATCAGATATTTCATATAATAGGGATGAATTTAATGTACTATAATTATTTATCAATGGTGACTGAATTTGGTATTTCTTAAGATAATTATTATCTGAAACTGTTTCTATTTTCATCTCATAAAAAGAATCTTCTAAATCACCAATCAAAGATGTAAAAAAATGATAGTTTGAATTATTTTTTTTATTGTAACTTAAATCAGAAACCAATTTAGAATTTTTAAATACTTGTCGATACTCTGTCTGTACAAATATGTTATTATTTGTATAAAATCTTGGTGATACTGTAGCATCCTTATCTTCATCTATTACTTTGTAGTAAGGAATTTGCGTTGAAAAACCTAAATTACTACTATTTTGGAATTGTGGAAATAAAAATCCAGATTGTCTTTTTACAGATGGGTCTGGATGATAAAAATATGGAAAATATGCAACTGGCACATCATAAATTTCTAACCATGCATTTTTATATTCAATTATTTTTTTTTCCTTTTTATGGGTAACTTCATTTGCTGATAAAGACCAAGCAGGACATTTACCTTCGATATTTTTACATGTTGTAAAAGTACTTTTTTTCATAGAAGTTGTATTTTTATCTGAATTTAGATATCTCCCATAAATCCTAGGATCATTTTCTGTATTTCCAAAAGTACTTTTATTAAAAGTTAATTTATAATCTGAGCCAATCAATTCATTTGCATTTAAGTCTATAAAACCTTTTGAAATTTCTAATTTATTTTTTTCTTTATCTATTAGAGTAATTTTGTCAGATTTTAAAAGTTGACTTTGAATATTAAAATTGAAACTAGATAATTCAAATTTATTTTTAAAATTATCTTTTATTACAGTAAAATCACTGGAATTAAATGTATTCTTATTTCTATCAAACAAAATATTTTTTGTATATATAGAATACCTATTTATATAATCAATATTTGTATCATCAAAGCTTTTAACTATTTCTTTACCTCGATCATAAATTATTTTTTTAGATTTAATTTCAAAAATAATATTACTAAATTTATCAAATTGTTGAATAATTGTATTACCTGATAAAGATATTATGTTTGTATTTCTATTAAAAATAATTTTATCACCAAACGCTTTATAATTTTTTATTTTCTCTGATAAAACTACATTTCCATATATTTCAATAACTTGTTTAGACTTATCGTACTTTGCTTCATCTCCAATTATTTCTAGATCTTTGCCATCAGTAATTTCAATTGATCCTGAAGCATATATTGAATTACCATTTTCTTTTATGTCAACTTTTTCAGCATTAATTAAAATATCTTCCGCATTAAGATTGTTTAAAGTAATTATAAAAATTACTATTAGATAAAAAATTTTTAAATTTAAAATATTATTTTTCATTAATATTTGCAATTCCAATCAAACAACTTAATATCAAAATTAAATTAGGTAACCATACAGCAACAACAGCTGGTACTTTATTATTTAATCCCATTAAACTAAAAAAGTAATATATATAGTAAATAATTACTGAAAGCAGTATACCTATTGTTAACGTAAGACTTTTAGATTTATTTATTTTAAAATTAAACATAACGATTGACGATAAAATCGAAAAAATAACCAAACTTACTGGCACTGAAAATATTTTATTTAGATGAACTTTTATATCTAAAACAGAGAGGCCCACAGCTTCAAAATCATTTTTTTGCTCTACTAATTGAAATATATTTAATGATTCTAAATTTGAAAAAAGAGAGTTTATTTTTAGATAGTCAAAGTTTGTTTCAAATTCCAACATATCATTAGTTTCTTTTTTTCCAACATTATCCACTTCAATAGCATTTTTAATCTTCCAAATTTTATTACTAATATTTGCTTCTGGTGCAATTATATTTCTTTGATTTCTAAATTCAGAGTCATAAACAGTGATCACAATATTTTTGAGAAAATTTTTGTCAATATTTTCAGCATGCAGAATCATTATTTTGTCATTTAATTTATCTTTTATCCATAATCCATTTTCATTGATTACTGCTAAATACTTTTGATCCAAAGTATATTTATTTTTAAATTCTAGATATGTATGTTTCATGTTTGAGGATATAAAATGAAATAATGTAATTATTAAAATTCCAATAATAAAAACAAGTGAAGAAATATAGAATATTATTTTTAAATTATTAATTCCATTATTTTTAAAAATTAGAATTTCGTTACTTTCTTGAAATTTTATAAAAAAAAATAACGTTGTTATTAATATAATAAATGGAAAAATTTCAAACAAAATTGATGGAAGATTCAATAGTGTAAGAAGTAAAGGATATCCTATTCCAACAGAGTCAACATTACTAAAAAATTTAAGCTCCTCTAAAATATTTAAGATAAATATAAGAGACGAAAATATAATTGTCACATAAAAAAATCGTGATAAATAAATATTATATATATGTCTCAAATAAATTTTGTTATACATAAAATTAAGTATTTCTTCTATTCATATTAAAAATTTTAAAATACAAAAAAGTAAAAATCATTAAAGGAAGTAAAACCATTATAAAATTATTTATTAACGACATATTTAAAAATTCAGAATTTAATTCAGAGAGTATTAAACATAAAATACCTAATAAAAAAATTGAATTTCTATATTTTGAATATTTTATATTTTTTACATCAATAAAAATTAATAATGCAGTTAATAATCCTATTAAAATTATATAAAATTGCTTGATTGATCGATTGAACAATTCTTTTGTACTCTTTATAGAAGAATTTTCTGAACACTGAAATGTTGGCAATGTATAATTTTGTCTATCTCCAAATAAAAAATTGTTCATACAGGTAATCAAAATTTTTGAGTCTAATTCTTGTAATTTTGGAAATGTTGTTGATTTTGTTTTTAAATTTGTAAGATTAAATATCGTACTATTAAATTTAATTACTTTTGATTCTTCCATATTATTTTTAGACATATCCAAAATTTGTCCAAATTTTAGTTTCAAATATTTGTAAGATCCCTGTTCAATAATTTTTCCAGACTGCGCCGAAATAATCTGAGTATTTTTTTTGTCAATACTATCTTTTAAAAATATATCTTTCATATTACCTTGTTCATCAATTTCTTCTACAAAGATGGTAAAATCTTTAACAGTATCTATAAATTTTTTTTCAGTTATTAAAGATGTAAATAAATCAATATTAGAAGTTCTAATAAAATCTCTTGAGTAATCTTGTAATTTTGGAATTACAAAATAAACAATGCATAATTGTATAATTGTAAAGATTATTGAAATTTTTATTATAAAATTAATAAGTTTTATTTTACTTATACCATTTGTCCAAAAAATTAATATTTCATTACTAAACTGATACTTTTGAATTATATAAAATAAACTGATAAAATATGAAAATATAATTACCTTTGAAAATATTTTTGGAAAATTAAGCGCGACAAATGCGAAATAAACCTTAAATCCATGTCCATCATTCGATATCAAATCTAGGTAATTTACTGATTGTATAATCCAAGTAATTAAAGATAAACTAATAGATGTTATTAAAAAAAAGCTTAATAAGTCGTAAAAAAACTTTCTAAAAATTATTTTTTCCATTGAAATTTTCTATTTTGATACATATAAGCTACAACCTATACTATATTTATTACAAATGACTTTAAAAATAAATTATTTAGATAAAAAAAATAATAAAAATAAAAATACTGCTATTTTTATAGACTCAAGTACCAAAATATTGGACTTTCAAGGACTATTAGACGAAAAAATCATACAAAAAATCATTAGTTTTGTAAAAAAAAACAAGAACTCCAAAGAAGATAAATTATATTCTTTAAATCAGGATTTTGACAAAAAAACTGTAATAATTTTTTTAGCCAAATCAAATTCCGAATTAGATTTTGAAAAACTTGGAGCAATATTTTACAATTTTTTAAAAAAAAATGAAATTAATGAAATTTATTTAAGTAAGCCAAAAATCAAATCATTTAATAGTTTTAGTTTATTAAATTCTTTTTTACATGGTGTTGAATTAAAATCATATGAATTTAATTTATATAAAACAAAAAAACCTCCTAAAATAATAAATATTTATGTTAGTAAAAAAAATGTTTCTAAAAAATCGAATGGGTTAGACTCAATTTTAAGTGGCGTAAACTTTACAAGAGATTTAGTTTCGGAACCAGGAAACATTTTACATCCAGATGAGTATGCAAAAAGGTTGTACAAATTAAAAAAAATTGGACTGAAGGTTACCGTATACGATGCTAAAAAATTGAAAAAAATGGGCTGTAATGCATTGGTAGGAGTTGGTCAAGGAAGTATAAGAGGATCTTATCTTGTTACAATGGAATGGAAAGGTACAAATTCCAAATCCAAACCTTTAGCTTTTGTTGGTAAAGGAGTTTGTTTTGATACTGGTGGGATTTCTTTAAAGCCAGCAAAATTTATGGAAGATATGACATATGACATGGCAGGTTCAGCGGTAGTAGCTGGATTAATGAAAAATTTTGCATTAAGAAAAGCAAAAATCAATGCTGTTGGGGTAGTCGGACTTGTAGAAAATATGCCTGGTGGTAATGCTCAGAGACCCGGAGATATAGTAAAATCTTATAGTGGAAAAACTATAGAGGTTTTAAATACTGATGCTGAAGGAAGATTGGTTTTAGCAGATGCATTAACATTCACCGAAAAGAAATTTAAACCTAAATTTATTATTGATTTAGCTACACTAACAGGAGCTATAATCGTAGCACTTGGTTCAGAACATGCTGGATTATTTTCTAATAATGATAAATTATCCGAACAATTATATGAAGCAGGTTTAAAAGTTGACGAAAAGGTTTGGAGATTACCATTATCGAAAAATTATGATAAGTTAATGAATTCGAAAAATGCAGATATGCAAAATATAAATTATGTTGGTGGAGCAAGTTCTATAACTGCAGCCCAATTTTTACAGAGATTTATTTTGAATAATACTCCTTGGGCACATTTGGATATAGCTGGTATGGCATTTTCAAAATACGGTGGAGCGCTAAATTCTAGTGGAGCTACAGGATATGGGGTAAGATTATTAAATAAATTAGTGCAGGAAAATTATGAATAATTTAGAGCAAACATTATCTATTATAAAACCAGATGCAGTAGAAAGAAATCTACAAGAAGAAATTAAAAAAAACTTTGTTGAGAATGGTTTTGTTATAAAAAATGAAAAAAAAATTCAAATTTCAAAAAGTGAAGCAGAAGAATTTTATAAAGTTCACCAATCAAAACCATTTTATGGTGAACTTTGTAATTATTTATCATCAGGACCTATTCTTGTTATGGTGCTTGAAAAAGAAAATGCGGTTTTAGAAAACAGAAAGTTAATGGGAGCAACAGACCCCACTAAAGCTGAAGAAGGCACACTTAGAAAAAAGTATGGTATTTCAATAGATAAAAATTCTGTTCATGGATCAGACAGCAACGAGAATGCTAAAATTGAAATAGATTTTTTCTTTAAAAATTAGAAATTACTTTATTTATAGCACGTGGATAAAGCTTATTTTCCACTTTTAAAATTCTTTTTGCTAATTGTTCTGGTGTGTCTGATTTATATAATTTTACTTTTTGTTTCAATATAATTTTTCCAGAATCTAAATTCTGATTTACGTAATGAACAGTACATCCTGAAAATCTATCCCTATTCTTAATAGCTCTTTCATGTGTATTTAAACCTTTATATTTTGGTAATAAAGATGGGTGAATATTGATAATTTTATTTTTAAAAGATTTAACAAAATTTTTACTTAATACTTTCATAAATCCAGCCAGGCAAATCAATTGAATATTATTTTTTTTTAGTAATTTTATAATTCGAGCTTCTGCTTTAACTTTATTTTTATAATTTATTATTTGGGTTTTAATATTATATTTCCTAGCAAATTTAACACCCAGAACATCAGATTTACTACTTATCACTAACTCTACACAAATCTTAGAATTTTTTTTAATAGAATAATTATAAATTGATTTTAAATTACTACCTCTACCAGAAATAAAAACAGCAGACAGTATTTTATTTTTACCAACTAATTTTACCATTTAACAAAACTTTGGTATTTCCATTAACTATTTCACCAATAGCATATGGTAAATAATTCTTCTTAAAATATTTTTTTATTTGATTAAATTTTTTTTTATTTATTATTATAATAAATCCAACACCACAATTGAAAGTTTTTAACATTTCTTTATCAGATATTTTATTTTTTTTTAACCATGAAAAAACTTGTTGTGTTTTAATTTTGCTTAGATTAATTTTTGCACATTTACCTTTAGGAATAATTCTTGATAGATTATCTTTTATTCCACCACCAGTTATGTGTGCACACCCATTAATAATTTTTAAATCGATTAGTTTTGATATTTCTTTAACATATATTTTAGTTGGTTCTAATAACCATTTTTTTAATTTTTTATTTTTTTTATAATTAATATTTTTTTTATTCAAAATATATCTAACAAGTGAAAATCCATTTGAATGTAGGCCAGACGAAGGTATAGCGACAACTAAATCATTTTTTTTTATTTTACTTGGTTTAAGAATTTTATTTTTTTCAACTAAGCCAACACAAAAGCCAGCAATATCAAACTTACCTTTTTCATAAGTTCCTGGCATTTCTGCAGTTTCACCTCCTACTAATTCACAATTACTTAATTTACATCCGTAATATATTCCTTTTAAAATATCTTTTAATTTATTTTGAATAATTTTATTAATTGATATGTAGTCGAGAAAAATAAATGGTTTACCACCTTGTACTAAAATATCATTAACACTCATGGCTACTAAATCAATTCCTATCGTATCAAATTTATTTAGTTCGTTAGCAATCTCTATTTTTGTACCAACACCATCTGTACTTGCTACAAGATTAACTTTTTTTAATTTAGGAGGAATTTCATTGATTGAACCAAAACTACCTATATTATTTTGTTTCTTATTTTTGTTCTGTTTTGAAGTTATTTTGGTTATAAACTTAACAAATTTATCTGCAGATCTTATATTAACTCCACTCTGAGCATATGTTAAGTTATTAGGCATATAATATATGAAAAAAATATTACAAATATTTCTATACAATTTTTTTGTTTTTTTTATTTTTTATTTTATTTTTTCCACAAACAATGTTCAGGCAAATACATATAAAATCGGTAATATTGAGATTTCTGAGGAATATAATACTAATTTTAATAAAGATAATATCATTGATAAAGCTTTTAATAGTGCATTTCAAACTTTAATAAGAAAAATTACACTTTCAAAAAATTTTCCATTGCTAGAGAATCAAAATATCAAACTTATAAAAAGTTTTGTAGAAAGTTTTTCAGTAGTAAATGAAAAATTTGAAAACAACAAGTACCATGGTGTTTTTGAAATAAATTTTAATAAGAAAAAGATCTTAAGTTTTTTGAGAAATAAAAACATATTTCATGCTAGAATGATTGAAAAAAAAATATTATTTATTCCGGTCTTTATTAATTTAGAAAAAAATACTTTACTATTATTTGATGAAAATCCTTTTTATAGTAACTGGAATATCAATATGGAAAATCAATTCTTAATCAAATATATTTTACAAAATGAAGATTTAGATGATTATAAGCTAATCAAAGAGCAAATTAATACAATTGAAAACTATGATTTTAAAGAAATTACCTCTAAATATGAATTAAATGAAAATTACATTATTTTTATCGCATTTAAAGACAATGAAGGTTTAAAAACATTTTCTAAATTAAATATAAACGATGCGAAAATCAATATTAAAGAAGAATTTAAAGGTTTTAAAATTAAGAATAAAAATAAAATTGAAACAATTATCAAATTTATGAAAGTAAAATATGATGATGAGTTAAAAAAAATTAATTTAATAAATTCATCAATTAAATTAAATATACAATTGAATTTAAATTCAAAAGACACTTCTTTAATAAACAAAATTGAAAAAATATTAAATAAAATCGAACTAATTGAAAGTTATTATATAAATAATTTTGATAATAAGATTACCAGTTATTCAATCTTGAGTAATAGTACGCCAGATAAACTTATTAAAGAATTTGATAAATATAATATAGATGTAACTCCTGAAAACAATATATGGTTTTTAAATGAATAAATTAAATCAAACATTGCTTAAATTCGAATTAGAGCAAAACTTTGCTTATGACGATTTTTTTGTTTCTAAGTGTAATTATTTTGCCTTCAGCTTTGTTGAGTCTTGGCCTAAATGGGAAAAAAATATTTTAAATATTTATGGGGAAAGGTTTTGTGGAAAAAGTCATTTAACAGAAATCTTTAAAAAAAATAATAAAGCTTTAATTATAAAAAAAGAGAAGATTAATGACGAATTTTTTAAAAAAATTAGATTTCATGAAAATATTATTTTAGATAGTTTAGAGTATATATCTAATGAAAAGATCCTTTATTCCATATTTAATTTTGTTGAACAGTATAATAAATATTTAATAATAAATTCAATAAATCCGATAAATTCTATGAATTATTCTTTGCCTGATCTAAAATCACGATTAAAAAATTGTATATTTGCTAAAATAGATAAACCCGACGATGATATGATTTTTGCTTTAGTTTTGAAACATTTCTCAGATAGACAAATAAAAATTGAGAAAAAAATAATTGAATATATAACTAGGAGAATTGAAAGGTCATATGGGAAAATATTAGATTTTATATATCAAGTTGATCAATTTAGTTTAATTAACAAAAAGCAAATTGATTATAAATCAATTAAAAAAATTTTAGAGGGATAATTGAATAAATATAGAACACATAACTGTAATGAGTTGAACAAAAAACATTTTGATAAGTCAGTTTTATTATCAGGATGGGTTCATAAAAAAAGGGACCATGGAAATTTACTATTTATAGATTTAAGAGATAATTTTGGAGTTACTCAATGTATCATTGATAAGAATAATATTAATTTTTCAAGATTAGAAAAAATTCCACTTGAAACTGTAATAAAGGTTGAAGGAATTGTTCTAAAAAGATCAAATGAAACTATTAATAAAGATATACCAACAGGCGAGATAGAAATTAATGTCCATTCATTTGAGGTTTTAGGAAAAACGAGGGAGCTTCCTTTGCCAGTTTTTTCTGATCAAGAGTATGCAGAAGAAATAAGATTAAAATATAGATTTTTAGATTTAAGAAGAAAGAAGATTCATAATAATATTATTTTAAGATCCAAAGTTATATCTTTTATAAGAAAAGAAATGGAAAAACTTGGATTCAACGAATTTCAAACACCAATTTTAACATCTTCAAGTCCTGAAGGAGCTAGAGATTTTTTGGTTCCAAGTAGATTAAATCCAGGCAAATTTTATGCTTTGCCTCAAGCTCCACAACAATTTAAGCAGCTTATAATGATCTCAGGTTTTGATAAATACTTTCAGATAGCTCCATGTTTTAGAGATGAGGATGCAAGAGCTGACAGAAGTCCTGGTGAATTTTATCAATTAGATATCGAAATGTCTTTTGTTGAGCAGGATGATGTATTTGATGTTGTAGAAAAATTAATGGTAAACTTATTTAAAAATTTCTCTGAAAAAAATATTATGTTTGAAAAATTCCCACGAATTCCATTTGAAGAGTCAATGAGTAAATATGCAACTGATAAGCCAGATTTAAGAAATCCACTTTTAATTTATGATATATCAGAAATATTTAAAAGAGATGATGTTAAATTTGAAATATTTAAAAAATTAATTAAATCTGATTCTTTGGTTAAAGCCATTATTACTAAAAAAACTAATTCTAAACCAAGGAGTTTTTTTGACAACATTGATAAGTGGGCCAAAGATCAAGGCTGGAATGGTCTAGCTTATTTTACTATTGAAAAAGATGATAATGAAAAATTAATTGGTAAAGGACCAGTTGGAAAATTTTTCTCTGAAATGGCACTTCAAGAAATTATGAAAATAACCAATGCTGATATTGGAGATAGTATATTTATGTCATGTAGTAAAAAAAGTGATATTTACGAAATAATGTCTAAGTCTAGAGATAAAATAGCACAAGATTTGGAAATAATTGACAAAAATTCTTTTGCTTTCTGTTGGATTACTGATTTTCCAATTTTTGAATTAGACAAGGAAACTTCAAGAATTAATTTTAGTCACAACCCTTTTTCAATGCCGCAAGGTGATCCAAATAATTTAGATTTATCAAAACCATTAGAGTTAAAAGCTTATCAATACGATATTGTATGTAATGGAGTAGAGTTGTCTTCAGGCGCAATAAGAAATCATATACCTGATTTAATGTATAAATTATTTGAAATTGCTGGATATTCTAAAAAAGCAGTAGATGAAAAATTTAGTGGAATGATAAATGCTTTAAGTTATGGGGCTCCACCACATGGGGGTATTGCACCTGGGATAGATAGAATTGTTATGTTATTAGCAAATGAGAAAAATATTCGTGAAGTTACAATGTTTCCAATGAACCAAAACGCCCAAGATTTAATGATGAATGCCCCTTCAGAAATAAGTGAAAGTCAGCTAAAGGAGTTAAGTCTTAAATCCTTAAATAAAAAAAATTAAACTATTTTTTTTTACCCTTGAGATTAAGTTTGATATCAGAGAGATCAACTAATTTTTCTGTATAATTATTTCGTACAAATCCCTTACTAGTAATATCTTTTACTAATTTGATAAATTGATTTTGTTCATCATCTTTTTGTTCATCTTGTCCGTAAGTATCTTTGTTTGTTATAGAAGGGGTATGTGCGAGGTCCTCTCTGCTTAAGTAAGAAATTGCAAGCTCTCTAAATATATAGTCTAATATAGAAGAGGCACTTAAAATTCTATCATTTCCCTGAACTTTTCCAGAAGGTTCGAATTTAGTTCCAATAAAGGCACTTACAAATTCATCCAGAGGAACTCCATATTGAAGACCCAGAGATACAGCTATTGCAAAATTGTTCATTAATGCTTTTACTAATTCACCTTCTTTTGATGTATCAATAAATATTTCTCCAATTTTTCCATCTTCATATTCTCCGGTGTGGAGGTAAACTTTATGATTCCCGATTGTTGCTTTTTGAATGTAACCTTTTCTTCTATCTGGCATACTAAATCTCTTTGTTATATTTTCTTTAAATGCTTTGTTTAATACAACTGTATTAGAAATGTTGTTTTGGTTTTTTTTGCTTAAATTTTCCATTGATTCGTTATATTTTATATCAACATTATCCGAGCCTTTTTCTAAATTCTTAGTATTTCTTTTGTCAAATTTTACATCTAAAATTTCATATTCACCATCTTCACGCTTTTCTAACTGATCTAATTGATTATTGCTTATATCATCAAGATAATGTTTTACTTTAAATGTACATGTGTAATAAGTTTCAACTTTATATTTTGCCATAAATTTAAAAATCTTTTGAGTTTAATTATTTAATGTATATACATAAAACAAATTTAGTCTAATTTTTTTTTTACAATTAGAAATTGAAAATAAATATGTTGACAATGATTAAAGAAATTTTCACTTGGTGGAATCGCCAAACTCTTGGAACAAGATTGCAAACCTTTTTTTTTGGAAAATTTGTAGGACAAGACGAATTTGGAAATAAATATTATGAAAATAAAAAAAGAAAAAAAAGATGGGTTATATATAAAAATGAAATTGAAGCAACAAAGATACCTGTTGAATGGTATTCATGGATGCATTCAATTAAAAATAAGGTAGAAGATACTCATGAATTTAAAAAGTTTTATTGGCAAAAAAAACATTTATCCAATCAAACTGGAACTGATAAAGCTTACAATCCTAAAAAAAATAAGGATGCAATTAAAAAAAAATATAAATCTTGGAATAGTTAATTTATTAATCTTAATTATTGTTTTAATAAATATGACTCATACAGAGGCTCAAGAGAAAGATGTCGTGTCTCAGAATATTTTAGTTGAAATAAAAGTTTTAGATAAAGTTAGCTCAAAAAATACAATATTAAAGTTAAATCTTAATGAAGAAATAAAGTTTCAAAATTTACTAATTAAAGTATTAAAATGTGAAAATTCTAAATTTGATGATGATCCCGAAATAACTGCATATGTTCAAGTTAAAGATTTGAATATTTCTGATAATGAGAAAGTTTTTGTATTTAATGGATGGACGTTTTCATCAAGTCCAACTCTTAATCCATTTGATCATCCAGTTTATGATTTATGGTTAAGTTCTTGTAAAGTTATATAATTTTTTCTTTGTCTAACCATGTAACGTTAAAATCTGATTTTACAAATTTTTCATGATTAATTAGCTTTTTATGTAATTCAATTGTGGTAGTGATACCTTCTATTATAAATTCGTCTAACGATCTATTCATTCTTTGTATAGCTTCCGTTCTATTTCTACCATGACAAATTAATTTACAAACCATACTATCATAGTATGGAGTGACTTTGTATCCTTGGTAAATTGCTCCATCTACTCTCGTTCTAAATCCTGAGGGTTGATGGCACATACCAATAGTTCCTGGCGAAGGTTGAAAATTCTTTGACGGATCCTCAGCATTTATTCTACACTCTATTGCATGACCTCTTGGTTGTATATCTTTTTGTTCGAGAGCTGTTTCTCCTGAGGATGCAATCCAAATTTGTTCTTTTATAATATCAATTCCAGTAACTACTTCAGTTACAGGGTGTTCTACTTGTACTCTTGTATTCATTTCTAAAAAATAAAATTTTCCATCCTCATAAATAAACTCAACAGTACCCGCTCCTTCATAGCCAATTTTCTTAACCATATTAACCGTTCTTTCAAATAAATCTCTTCTTATTGTATCATTTAAAATTGGACTTGGTGTTTCCTCTATAAGTTTTTGATGTCTTCTTTGAACTGAGCAATCTCTCTCATGCAAATGAACAACTCTATTTTTTCCTGCTAAAATTTGAACCTCTATATGTCTTGGGTTTTCGAAAAATTTTTCAATATAAACCTCGTCATTACCAAAATATTTTTTTGCCTCTAATTTTGCAGTTAAAAAAAGGTTTTCAAATTCTTTTTCATTTCTTACTATTTTCATTCCCTTTCCACCACCACCACCTGCAGCTTTAATTAATACTGGAAGTCCAGTATTTTTTAAAATTTTATTAGCTTCATCAATATTTTTAACTCCACCTTCTGAGCCTTCAATTACAGGCAACCCATATTCTTTAGCAATTTTTTTCGCTTGAATTTTATCACCCATCATTTGAATATGTTTTGCAGAAGGTCCGATAAATTTAATGTTATTTTCCTCGAGTATTTTCGCAAAATTATAATTCTCTGATAAAAATCCATAACCAGGATGAACCGCTTCTGAATTAGTTAATTCTATAGCAGATAAGATAGCCGGAATATTCAAATAGCTATTTGCTGGTTGATGAGAGCCAACGCATATACTTTCGTCTGCTAGTTTTACATGCATGCTTTCTCTGTCAACATCTGAGTGAATAGCAACAGTAGATATGCCCCATTCTTTACAAGCTCTAATTATTCTTACAGCTATCTCTCCACGGTTAGCAATCAAAATTTTTTTAAACATTACTCAATTATTATTAGAGTTTGACCAAACTCTACAGGCTGACCATCTGAAACACAAATTTCTTTAATAATACCATCAAAAGTACTCGGGACATGATTCATTGTTTTCATCGCCTCAACAATCATTATAGTGTCACCTTTTTTAATTTTTTTCCCAACTTCTACAAACTTCTTTCCTCCAGGTTCTGGCGCTAAATACGCAGTTCCTATTATTGGAGACGTAACTTTGTTACCTATACTTATTTTATTATTTTCATTATTTTGAATATTTTGTTTTAATGGAATTGAAGATGTTGATAAAATTTCTGTACTTGATTTTTTTGATACCTTTATTTTTGTATCTTTAAATGAATATTCAATTTCATTTAAATTAAATTCATCTAAACAGTCTCTTAATTCTTTGATTATTTTTTTATTTATTTCCATTTTGGATCATTTCATAGATTGAATTTATGGCTAAAATATAGCCAGACGTTCCTAAGCCACAAATAATACCTGTTACAACATCACTAATAAGGGATTTATGCCTGAAATCTTCTCTCTTATATATATTTGATATATGTAACTCAATAATTGGTTTTTTAAATAAACTTAAAGCATCCCTTATCGCAACAGAGGTGTGAGTAAATGCTGCTCCATTAATAATCATGCCATCATATATTTTTATTGAGTCTTGAATTTTGTTAACTAATTCGCCTTCAATATTTGATTGATAAAAATCAATATTTATATTCTTCTTAATTGCCTCTGATTTGCACCTTTTTAATAAATTATCATAGGTTTCATTTCCATAAATCGATTTATCTCTATCACCCAATAAATTTATATTTGGTCCATTAATAATTATGATATTATTTTGCACAAATTATTTATAATACATGGTTAAAAAAAATAAAATAAAAATAAAACTAAATGGTAAAGTAATTACTATTGATAAAGGTACAAATTTGGATTTCTTAGTAAAAAAATTTAAATTTCCTTTAAATAAGATAGCTATTGAAAAAAATAATATGATTGTGGAAAAAAAAAAATTAAAAAAAATTTTCTTAAAAACAAAGGATAAAATAGAAATTGTTCATTTTATAGGTGGTGGTTAGTGAAAATTAAAGATTATTTTAAAATTTCAGGAAAAAAATTTACGTCTAGATTGATCGTTGGAACCGGCAAATATAAAAGTTTTAAAGAATGTGCTTCAGCTGTAAAAGCATCTGGAGCAGAAATTGTAACAGTTGCTGTAAGAAGGGTAAATATTATAGATAAAAAAAAACCTTTATTAATGGATTTTCTAGATCCAAAAAAAATTACATATTTACCAAATACTGCAGGATGTTTTAATTCTATCGATGCTTTAAGAACTTTAAGACTAGCAAGGGAAATTGGTGGGTGGAAATTAGTTAAATTAGAAATATTAGGTGATAAAAAAACTTTACTTCCTGATATGATTGAAACTCTAAAATCAACTGAAGTTCTTACAAAGGAGGGTTTTAAAGTTATGGTTTACTGTAATGATGATCCTTTAATGGCAAAAAAATTAGAAGATGTTGGAGCGGTAGCGGTAATGCCTTTAGCTGCTCCAATAGGATCTGGATTAGGAATTCAAAATAAAATAAATATTAAATTAATAAAACATAAAATTAAAATTCCACTGTTAATTGATGCAGGTATTGGACAAGCATCTGATGCTACAGTTGCAATGGAATTAGGTTGTGATGGAGTATTAATTAATACTGCAATTGCAAAATCTAAAAATCCAATTGAAATGGCAAAAGCAATGAAATTTGCTGTTATATCTGGTAGAAAATCTTATTTGTCAGGCAGAATTGAAAAAAATTTTTTTGGTCAGGCTTCCTCACCAAAAAAAGGGATTATTTAGTTTTTTTTTTGAACTTTTTGTAATATTTTTTTTTTGAATTCTTTGGATACTGTTTCTTAAATTTTTTCTTTTTTTCCTCAAATTTAATAATATTAGTATCACTTTTAATTATTTTTTCAGATTGTATTGTCTCCACTACTTTATTATTTTTTGTTTTAAAATCTATTTTGTATTCATTCACACCAAATTCCAAATCTTCTTTAAACGAAATTTTAATCTTATTCTTTTTTTGAAAAAAAACGATATCTTCCTCACTATTTTTCGATAGAAAGTCAATTATCTTTTTATTTAAATATATAATAATTTCTTTTGACTTATTTTCTAAACATTTAATTTCAGCTAATTTTAAAACCTTAAGTGCTTGAGACTCGTTTGTTAAACTCATAATCCATTTTACATTGCTTTCCCTCAATCTTTGCCTTGACATTTCAAGTAAACCAAAATGTGTAATTCTACCAATTTGAATTCTTGCTCTATCTTTTCTGCATTTTTCTTTTAGTTTTCTTTCTACTTGTCTACGATTTGAAAAATTATGCATATCAATAAAATCAATTATAATTAAACCAGATAAATCTCTTATTTTAATTTGTCTTGCTATTTCTTCTGCCGCTTCTAGATTTGTATCTAAAGCAGTACTTTCAACATTTTTTTGTTTAATTGATTTACCAGAATTTACATCTATAGATACCAAGGCTTCTGTGGGGTTAATTACCAGATAGCCGCCTGATTTAAGCTTTACTTCAGATTTATATATCTCATATAATTTATTTTCTATATCATTTTTAAAGAAGAGAGGAATTTTATCTCTATATTTTTTAACTTTTTTTATTTGTTTAGGCATTAATTGTTTAATATAAACTTTAGCCTTTTGATATCCTTCATTTCCTTCCACAAAAATATTTTGTACATCGTCATCAACCATATCTCTAATACTTCTTTTAATTATATCGCTCTCTTCAAAAATTAATGAAGGAGCAATGGACTCCATTGCTTTATTTTTTATATCTTCCCACGATGTAATCGAATTTTGGAGATCATTTTCTATATCATTTTTAGTTTTATTAGATCCTGCCGTTCTTACTATCAACCCCATTTCTTTAGGGATTTCTATGAGATTAAGTATTTGTCTGATTTTTTTTCTATCTACAGGATTAAATATTTTTCTTGAGATTCCGCCTCCCTTAGGAGTATTTGGCATTAAGACAGTATACTTCCCAGCAATTGATATAAATGTTGTAAGAGCTGCTCCTTTTAAACCTCTTTCATCTTTTAATACCTGCACCAAAATTACTTGATTTGGTTTTATAACTTCTTGAATTTTATATTTTTTTCTCCGAATTTGAACATCATTAGTCTTATTGAGATTATTTTTTTCATTATTTTGATTTTCATCTTCATTAATTTCAATTTTATTTTCTGGTTCAAGAATCTTTTCTTCTAAATCCTTTTCTTCTAAATTACTTTCTATTATTTCACTTTGCTTTTGAAGCTCTATTCTTGTTTCTTCCTCTTCTTTTTTAATAAGTTCAATATCACTTTTAGGTATCTGGTAATAATCACTTTGTATGTCATTGAATGAAAGAAATCCATGTCTTTCTCTTCCAAAATCTACAAATGCTGCTTGTAAAGAAGGTTCTATTCTACTAACTTTTCCTAAATAAATGTTATTCTTAATTAAGTTATTATTTTTGCCTTCGTATTCGTAATCTTCGATATCATTTTCTGATTTAAGAACAACCCTTGTTTGACTTGGATGCGATGCATCAATAAATAAATTTTTTGGCATATATACCTATTATTTTTGTGTATTTGTTTCATTAAAATTTTGTTAATTTTTTGTGCCTTAACATTAACAAATTCATACATTAAATTAAATAGAAATGATTAAACATTTAAAAAAAATCATCATTTTCAGCTTGTTTATATCGATTTTAGGTTTTTTGGGAATTGTAAGTATTTTGTGGTATTATTCCAATGACCTACCAGATTATAAATTTTTAAAAAATTATAAACCACCAATATCCAGCAAATTATATTCAAGTGATGGTCAATTATTAAGTGAATTTTCATCAGAAAAAAGAATATTTGTTCCATATAATTCAATACCTACTCTAGTTGTAAATTCATTTTTATCAGCAGAGGATAAAAATTTTTTTAAACACCCAGGGGTTGATGCTAAAGGAGTATTAAGAGCATTAATTAACAATATTTCCAATATAATGACATCAAAAAGACTTCAAGGAGCCTCAACTATTACTCAACAGGTTGCAAAAAATTTTCTTTTAACAAATGAAGTATCAATCGATAGAAAACTTAAAGAAGCTATTTTAGCTTTCAGAATAGAAAGAGCTTTAACTAAAGAACGAATATTAGAATTATATTTGAATCAGATATATCTAGGAGAAGGAAGTTATGGTATTGCATCCGCAAGCTTACAATATTTTGATAAGTCAATTAACCAATTGAATTATTCTGAAGCTGCTCTTTTAGCGGCTCTTCCAAAAGCACCAAGTAGATATAACCCTTTTAGAAATATAGAATTAGCAAAGTTTAGAAGAAATTTGGTATTAAAAAATTTATATGAAAATAAATATTTAAATGAATTAGAATATAAACAATTTTCAAAAAAAAATATTATTTTAAAAAAAAGAAAATCTGTTTATTTAGAGAACTCTAATTATTACGTTGAAGATATTAGAAAACTAATTGTTGACAAATATGGTTTTGATAAAGTTTACAAACAAGGGTTTACAATAAATACACCATTAAATTTGAATTTACAGGAACATGCTACACAATCATTAAGACAAGGTTTAATAGAATTTGATCAAAAAAAAGGTTGGAGAGGAGCTTTGCTTAACAAAAATTATAATTCAAATTGGTTTAAAGATTTGAAAATTTATGAATTAGAAGAATCAATAGGATGGAAACTAGCTATTGTAAAAAAAATTAATAAATTCTCATGTGATATAGAAATTCAGGATGGAAAAAAAGGTATAATAGAATATTCAACGATAGATTGGACAAAAAAAAATTTTGAAGACTTACTTAAAGTTGGTGATGTCGTGTATGTAGAAAATATCAAAAATAATAAATTTTATTTAAGACAAATGCCAAAAGTTAATGGTTCTATCATTGTGATGGATCCTTACACTGGAAGAATATTAGCTTTAAGTGGAGGCTTTAGTTTTAAAATTAGCGAGTTCAATAGAGCAACCCAAGCCTTAAGGCAGCCCGGATCAGCATTTAAACCATTTGTTTATGCTCTTGCTTTAGAAAACGGTTATACACCTGCGACACTCATTTTAGATGCACCAATTGTATTTGATCAAGGTGAAGATTTAAAATTATGGAAACCAGAAAATTACGGAAAAAAATTCTATGGTCCATCGACATTAAGAACAGGTGTAGAAAAATCAAGAAATTTAATGACAGTGAGAATTGCCCAAAACCTAGGTATAAAAAAAATTGCAGATTTTTCGAAAGAAATCAATATTTATGAAAATCCTGAAGAACTTTTATCTTTATCATTAGGTTCTAGCGAAACAACTTTGCTTAAATTGACTAGTGCATACAGTAGTTTTGTTAATGGTGGGAAATTAGTTAATCCAAAATTTATTGATAGAATTCAAGATAGTGAAGGTAATACAATTTTTAACTCTGAAAGTAGACAATGTGAAGGCTGTCAACAAATTTCTTATTTAAGTAAAAAAATTCCAAAAATAAAAAATAACTTTAAACAAATAATGAGTAAAGAAACCGCATATCAAATGACATCAATTTTAGAGGGGACAGTAAAAAGAGGAACTGCAAAAGGCCTTAAAGATTTAAATTTAGATCTTGGAGGAAAAACAGGCACAACAAATAATAATACAGATACCTGGTTTGTTGGATTTTCATCAAATTATGTAATTGGAGTTTATGTTGGCTATGATGAACCTTCATCTTTAGGTAAATATGAAACTGGTTCAAGAACTGCTATGCCAATATTTAAAGCTTTTGTAAAAAATGCTGTCAAAAAAGAAAACGCAAGACCATTTAAGATCCCACAGGGAATCAAAATGCTAGTAGTGAATTCGAATACTGGTGAAAGAGCATCTTATAATGACGAATCAATTATAATCGAAGCTTTTAAGGAAAAAGATTTAGTTAATAATAAGATTCAATATGGTAATCTAGATTATATTTCAAAAGAAAATATATATAAATTTTATTAATGGAAAACGAATTTAATTCAGAAAAAATAGAAATTGAAAAAATTAATTTAAAAGTAAAGGAGTTTCTTTGATAAGAAGGGCTTTTTTAAAAAAATTGAAATTTTAAATAAAAAAATTGAAAATCCTGATTTTTGGAAAAATAAACAAGAAGCTGAAAAAGTTCTAAAAGACAAAAAATCTTTTGAAGATTTAGTCGAAAATTATAAATCCAATATAAAACTACTTGATGAATTATCGGATTTATTTCAATTAGCTAGTGAAGAGAAAAATCAGCAGATTATTAGTGAAGTACTTTTGAAAATAAAGGATTTAAAAAATGAAGTTAAAAACAATGAAATAAAATGTTTTTTATCTAATGAAAATGACAAATTAGATTGTTTTTTAGAAATACATGCAGGTGCAGGTGGAACTGAAAGTCAAGACTGGGCAGAAATGCTTAGAAGAATGTATATTAAATGGTCTTCAAATAAACATTTTAAATTTCAAATGATTAGTGAGCACAAAGGTGATGAAGCAGGAATCAAATCATCCACAATTAAAATTACTGGAGAATATCTTTACGGATATTTAAAAAATGAGTCTGGCATTCATAGACTAGTTAGGATTTCACCCTTTGACTCAGGAGCTAGAAGACATACTAGTTTTGCAAGTGTATGGGTATATCCAGTTTTAGATGAAAATATAAAAGTAGAAATTTTAGAGAAAGATTTAAGGGTTGACACCTATAGATCCAGTGGTGCAGGTGGTCAGCATGTAAATACAACTGATAGCGCTGTCAGGATAACTCATTTACCAACTAATATTGTTGTTCAATGCCAAAATGAAAGATCTCAACACAAAAATAAAGAAACTTGCATGACAATGCTCAAAGCTAGATTGTATGAACATGAATTAGAAAAAAAAGAGAAAGAAGACAAAAATATAGAAAAATCAAAATCAGATATTGGATGGGGTCATCAAATTAGATCTTATGTATTACATCCATACAGACTAGTTAAAGACAATAGGACTGGACAAGAAAGTTCGGATCCAGACAAAATATTAGATGGGAATTTAGATAGTTTTCTAGAGAGCAATTTATATAAATTAAATGTTTAAAAATTTATTAAGAATTTTTTTAATTTTATTAATTACAGTAATAATATTTATAGGATATTTAAGTATTTTTGGGATAAAAACAGATAGATTTAACGATTTTATAAAAACACAAATTATTAAACAAGATAACCGACTTGATATAGAAATTGTAAATATATTTATAAAATTGAATATTAGAGAAAGAAGTTTTTCATTAAACAGTAAAAATGTAAATTTGTTTATTCTTGAAGAGGAACAGCAAATTAAAAATATAGATGTCTTAATTGCTTTAGATTCTTTTTTAAAACAAGATTATAAAATAAAAAAAATAATTATAAATTCGCAAGAAAATAAAATTGTTCAACTTTTAAAATTTATCAAAGCTTACAAAATTAATATTCCAATTATATATTTAGAAAATATCGTATCGGAAGGAAAAATTGTTTATGACATAATAATTAATTTTAGAGACGAAAAAAATTATAATAGTGAAATCAATGGAAAAATATTAGACACAAAGTTAAATATTTTTGGAAAGGAAAAGTTTGAAGCAATTAATTTAAGTTTTAAATATAATGGTCAAGACCTAGAAATTGATAATTTGAAATTTAAATATAAAAAAGAAAATTTTACAAGTGATAAAATTTCAATGAATTTATCAGACAATAAGATAAATATAAAAGGCAAAATTCAACATAAGATTAATTCAAATTTATTATCTTACATTTTAAATTACGAAGTTAGAGATTTTTTAGGTGAGAATGTTTCATTATTTTCAAAATCTGAATTTGAAATTATGCTTAATAAAAAGTTTAAGATAAAAGATTATACGCTAAAAAGCGAAATAACTTTTAAAGATTTATTAGTAAAATTAAAAAATCTCAAAATAAAAAACTATTTAAAAGAATTTGAAAATAAAATCCTATTTAAAAATGGAAAGTTAAATTTTAAAATTGATAATAACAAAAATTTTACACTAAAGATTGATAGCAAATATATATTAAAAAATAATAAACAACCAAAAGATTTTTTGCTAAACTATTCAAAAAAAAATGCTACCGCTAGATTTGAATTAAATGTAGATTTAATCGAAAATGAAATTTTAATTGAAGAGATTGATTTTCACAAAAAAGCTGATGAGGAACTCATTCTATTTGTCGAAGCAACAAACAATAATAAAAAATTAGAATTAAATAAAATTAAACTTTATAACAGTAAAAATAATTTTAATTTAGAAAATATTATCCTTAACAAAAAATATAAAATCTTAGATTTTCAATCAATAGAAGCAAAATATTATAATAAAAATAAATTTTTTAATGATATATTAATCAACAAAAAAAATAATGAAATATTAATTAATTCTAATAGATTTGATTTTAGTTCAAATATAGAAAGAGTTTTGAAAAGTGACAATAATAAATATCTTTTAGATAATTTTAAGAACTTAAATTCAATTTTAATAATTAATATTAATTTTGCGAAACTAGATGAATATCATAGTTTAAAAAATCTTAACGGAGATGCATTAATAAAAAAAAACAGAGTCGATATATCCAAAATATCTGGAAAATTTAATTCAAATGAAAAATTTATTTATACGAAGGATAGAGTTGGGGAAAATGTGGTCACAACCATTTTCTCGGATATTGCTAAACCTTTTGTTAAAAAATTTAAGTTTATAAAAGGTTTCGAGGATGGAAAATTAGATTATGTATCAACTGAAATTAATAAAGATCTTTCTAAATCTGAATTAAGAATTTATGATTTTAAACTTCAAGATATGCCAGCTCTTACAAAGTTATTATCGCTTGCTTCATTACAAGGAATTGCTGATTTAGCAACTGGCGAAGGTATTCGTTTTAATGAATTTGAAATGTTCTTTGATAATTCAAAAAATTTGATTACGATTAATGAAATATATGCCTTAGGACCAGCAATTTCTATTATGATGGAAGGATACATTGAAAAAAATAAATTAGTTAGCTTAAGAGGAACGATGGTTCCAGCTACAACAATTAATAAAACAATTGCTAAAATTCCTTTATTAGGAAATATTTTAGTTGGAGATAAAGCTGGAGAAGGTGTCTTTGGAGTAAGTTTTAAAATAAAAGGTCCACCAGAAAATTTGGATACCAGAGTAAATCCTATAAAGACCTTAACACCCAGATTTATTACTCGGACTTTAGAAAAAGTTAAAAAATCTAATTAAATTCAATTTTATAATGTTTCTTTTTACCAATTGATAATTTAAAATAATTTTTATTTTCTAATTCAATTTTAGAAATAAGCAAATCTTCTTCAATTTTTAAATTATTTATTTTAATTCCTCTATTTTTAATCATTCTTTTTATTTCACTTTTTGAACTTTCTAATTTTGTATGTAAAATTAAATCTGTTAAATATTTATTTTTAAATAATTTTTTTTGAACTTTAAATGATGGTAAGCCCTCATTTGAAGAATTTTCAGAAAATATTTTTTTTGCTTGTGCATAGCAATTTTTAGACTCTTCCTCTCCATGAAGCATTGCAGTAGCATGATTTGCTAAAATTACTTTAAGATCATTTATATTATCATTTTTTCTTCCTTCTATTTCTGTAATAGAAATTTCTGTGAAAATTTTTAAAAATTTAAATAAATCTCTATCATCAACATTTCTCCAAAATTGCCAATAATCATAAGTTGAAAGTTTTTTTTGATCCAACCATATAGCTCCACTTTCAGTTTTTCCCATTTTTGCACCAGATGATAATGTAATTAAAGGAGTTGTTAATCCAAAAACGTCTTTTGATGAATGTCTTTTTATAAGGTCAACGCCGTTAACAATATTTCCCCATTGATCTGATCCTCCTATTTGCAATTTACAATTATGTTTATTATTTAATTCTAAAAAATCGTAAGCTTGTAAAATCATATAATTGAATTCCATGTAACTTAAGGATTGTTCTCGCTCTAAACGTTGTTTTACACTATCAAAACTTAACATTTTATTGATTGTGAAATGTTTTCCTATGTCTCTAAGAAATGAAATATAATTTAGGTTTTTCAACCAGTCATAATTGTTTACAAAAATAGGTACTGTTTCTTTATTTTCAGACTTTAAAAATTTTTTTAATATCGTCTCAATGTTGCTGATATTCTTTTCAATTGTATCTTCACTCAACATTTGTCTGGTTTTGTCTTTACCAGACGGATCCCCAATTCTTGTTGTACCGCCACCCAATAGTACAATTGGCTGATGACCATGTTTTTGCAAAAGTCTTAAGCACATTATTTGTAGAAGACTTCCGACATGTAGACTATCCGCTGTACAATCAAAACCAATATATGCTTTGATTTTCCCATTATTAAGGAGTTTATCTAACGCCTTATCATCAGTGCATTGATAAAAATATCCCCTGTCATGGAATTCTTGTAAAAATTTATTCATATAGATAAACTAGTTTATACTTATTTATATTTAATCAATAATCAATATGGATAAAACTATAAATGCGTTAGGGCTAATGAGCGGAACATCGATGGATGGAGTAGATGCTTCCATTATTAAATCTGATGGTGAAGATAATATTGAAATAATTGGCGATTTATATCAAAAATACGACCCAGAATTGAAAAAATCTCTCATCAATTTTGGTAAAAAAATAAATTCTCTAGAAGATCTAAAAGCTAATGAAAAAGAATACAAAAATTTAGAGAGAATTATAACTTTAAAACATTCAGAAATTTCAGAAAATATCTGTAAAAAATACTCTGCAAAAATTAAAATCGTAGGATTTCATGGACAAACAATATTACATAGACCGAAACAAAATTATTCAATCCAAATGGGAAATGCAAAATTGTTATCTCAACTACTTAAAAAAGATATAATAAGTCAATTTAGAAAAAACGATTTAGAAAACGGAGGCGAGGGTGCCCCACTAACACCAATTTATCATCATTTGCTTAAATCCAAATTAAATTTTAAAAAACCAGTTATTTTTTTGAATTTAGGTGGAATAGCAAATTATACATTCTCTAAAGGCAATAAGTTTTATGCAAAAGATGTCGGTCCAGGAAATTGCTTAATGGATAGTTATATAAAGCAAACTAAAAATTTAGATTACGATGATGAAGGTAAAATTGCAAATTCTGGTCAAGTTGACAATGTTCTTATTAATAATATTTTTGAACATGAAATATACAATGCACAAAAAAAACACTCATACGATGTTAAAGATTTCGATATAAATTTTGTAAAAGGACTTTCACTTGAAAACGCCCTAGCAAATTTAAACTATTTTACAGCAAAAGTTATTGCTGAAAATATTAAAAATGACTTTAATGAAGATTTCGTTGTAGTTTTGTCTGGAGGTGGGAGAAAAAATAAAACTTTGATACTTAATCTTAAAAAAATATTAAAAAATAATATTTATAATATTGATGATTTCAATATCAATGGAGATTTTGTAGAGTCCCAAGCTTTCGCTTATTTGAGTATTAGATCTTTGTATAAAAAAAATATTTCATTTCCAGAAACCACGAATGTAAAAAAATCTATTTCAGGTGGAGAATTAACAAAATTTACTTAAAAAAGAGAAGATTCTTTTGCAATATATTTATTTAACAATTTTTTTAGATTATCTTCTGAATTTGTAAAAAAATGATTTGTATCTGTTACTTGATCAAATTGAATTGTAATACCTTTTTGATTTGAAAGTCTATTTTTTAGTTCGTTTATAGACTGCAATGGGACAAGCTCATCTTTTTTACCGCTTATTATCATGCCTGATGTTGGACAAGGATTTAAAAAACTAAAATCATAAACATTGGGTTGTGGAGAAATAATTATAAATCTGTTTATTTCAGGTCTTCTCATTAAAAGCTGCATTGCTATAAGAGAACCAAATGAAAAACCTGCAATCCAACATTGTGAATTGTCAAAGTTTTCTCTTTCAATCCAATCCAATGCTGCTGCCGCATCCGCTAATTCACCTTGACCATTATCAAATTCACCATCACTTTTACCTACTCCTCTAAAATTTACTCTACATACTGAAAATTCATTATCCATAAATGTATTAAAAGTTTCAAATACAACTTTATTGTTCATTGTGCCCCCATATTGTGGGTGAGGATGCAAAATTAATGCAATTGGAGATGTTTTCTTTTTACTTTTATAGTATTTAGCCTCTAACCTTCCAGCTGGACCAGGTATAAAAATTTCAATTACTTTGTTTTCCATTGTTATTGATAACTAATCTCAAAAAAAAATTATATTTTTCTATCAAAATAGAGCGACAAATTGCAAGAACTAAAATCGATCTGATACTTGACTAATTTAGTCGGATATATATATAAACCTCAAAAAACTAATAATTATGCGGTTAAATACTAAATCTAGATATGCTGTTATGGCTCTTGCTGACATGGCAAATTTCAAAGATTACAAACCTATTAGCTTAAGAGATATCTCCTTAAGACAAAGTATTTCACTAAATTATCTTGAACAAATATTTTTAAAATTAAAAAAAAATAATCTTGTTAAGAGTATTAGAGGAACGAGCGGTGGCTATGTTTTGGCAAAAAGTGCAAACAATATAAAGCTATCAGAGATATTTTTAGCACTAGACGAAAACGTTAAAACTTTAGGATGTGATAAAAATTCCAAAAAAGGATGCAATGGTAGATCAACTAAATGTATTACTCACAATCTATGGGATGAATTGGACTTACACATAAATAAATTTTTCGAAAATAAAAATCTTGATGATTTGATAAGGTACTAAAATGAGAGAAAAAGAATTAGAAAAATTAAAGGATTATAAATATGGTTTTTCTACTGATATAGAAAATTTTAAAGCTCCAAAAGGTTTAAATGAGGAGGTGATAAGATTTATCTCAAAAATTAAAAAAGAACCAAAATGGTTATTAGATTGGAGACTTAAAGCTTTTGAAAGATTAAAAGTTCTTAAAGAACCGGATTGGCAAAAACCTAAATATCCAAAAATAGACTATCAGGAATTGTACTACTACTCAGCACCAAAAAGCTTTAAAGAAAAACCAAAAAGTCTTGATGAATTAGATCCGAAGCTTTTAGAAACTTATAAAAAACTAGGAATTCCTCTACAAGAGCAAAAGAGATTGAACAATATAGCAGTTGATGCAGTTTTTGACTCAGTCTCAGTTGCAACAACTTTCAAAGATAAACTTACTGAAAAAGGAATTATTTTTTGCTCTATATCTGAGGCGGTACAAAAATACCCAGAATTAGTTAAAAAATATCTAGGTACAGTAATACCACTAAGCGATCATTTTTTTGCAACTCTAAATTCAGCAGTATTTACTGATGGTTCATTTGTATACATTCCACCAAATACTAGATGCCCTATGGAACTCTCAACTTACTTTAGAATTAATGCATCAGATACCGGACAGTTTGAGAGAACTTTAATAATTGCTGATAAAGGAAGTTACGTCAGCTACTTAGAGGGTTGTACAGCACCAATGAGAGATGAAAATCAATTACATGCAGCAAACGTCGAATTAATTGCTTTAGATGATGCAGAAATAAAGTACTCAACTGTTCAAAACTGGTATCCTGGTGATGAAAATGGCAAGGGTGGGATTTACAACTTTGTAACTAAAAGAGGTTTGTGTAAGGGAAAAAATTCTAAAATTTCATGGACACAAGTAGAAACTGGCTCTGCAATAACTTGGAAGTATCCAAGCTGCATCCTTCAAGGTGACAACTCTATTGGAGAATTTTACTCAATTGCAATAACCAACAACCATCAAAAAGCAGATACTGGTACGAAAATGATCCACATAGGAAAAAATACGAAAAGTAAAATTATTTCAAAGGGTATAAGTGCGGGAAAATCAGATATGACATATAGAGGTTTAGTTGATATCTTTCAAAAAGCAAAAAATTCTAATAATTATACTCAATGTGACTCCTTATTGATGGGTAACAAATGTGGAGCGCACACTGTTCCTTATATCAAGAATAAAAATTCAGACTCAACAATTGCGCATGAAGCTACGACTTCCAAGATAAGCGAAGAACAGTTATACTATTGTCAGCAAAGAGGATTAAGCTCAGAAGAAGCTGTAAGTTTAATT
>CACDLR010000005.1 GCA_902553695.1 uncultured Pelagibacteraceae bacterium
GATGTCTTTTCTGTCTTATTTTTGTTTTTAGAATGAACTATTATTGGTTCTGAAACTCCATTTATAGCGCCTGTGTCAATTATAACCTCCTCTATGTCATTTTGCCCTGGAAGATCGAACATTATTTTTAATAAGGCATTTTCTAAAATTGATCTTAAGCCTCTGGCACCGGTTTTTTTGGACATTGCTTTGTTTGCTATTTCTCTGATTGATTCATCTTTAAAAGATAATTTTACTCCTTCCAATCTAAATAATTCTTGATATTGTTTAATCAAAGAATTTTTTGGTTCAAGTAAAATTTTTACTAATGCTTTTTCATCTAAATCTTCTAATGTAGCTATTATTGGAAGTCTTCCAATAAACTCTGGGATAAGACCGTATTTTAATAAATCCTCTGGCTCTAAAACTTTCATCCATTCGCCTGACTTTTTATCTTCTAATGATTTTACTTTAGCACTAAAACCAATTGATGATCCTTTATCTCTTTGAGATATAATTTTATCAAGTCCAGCAAATGCACCTCCGCAAATAAATAATATATTTGTTGTATCGACTTGTAAAAATTCTTGTTGTGGATGTTTTCTGCCTCCTTGTGGAGGAACACTTGCAATTGTTCCCTCCATAATTTTTAATAACGCTTGTTGTACGCCCTCTCCTGAGACATCTCTGGTTATAGATGGATTCTCAGTCTTCCTACTAATTTTGTCTACTTCATCAATGTAAACTATTCCTCTCTGAGCTTTTTCTACATTGTAATCTGCTGCTTGAAGAAGTTTAAGAATTATATTTTCAACATCTTCGCCAACATAACCAGCTTCGGTCAATGTAGTAGCGTCAGCCATTGTAAAAGGAACATCTAAAATTCTAGCCAACGTTTGAGCTAACAAAGTTTTTCCACAACCTGTTGGTCCTACAAGTAAGATGTTAGATTTTGATAATTCTACATTTTTTGAAGTTTTATTTTCGTAATTTAATCTTTTGTAATGATTATGAACAGCAACAGATAAAACTTTTTTTGCATGTCCTTGTCCAATTACATAATCATCAAGCACTTTACATATTTCTTTAGGCGAAGGTAAGCCATCTTGATGTTTAACAAAAGTATCTTTGCTCTCTTCTTTGATTATATCCATACATAATTCAACACATTCATCACATATGAACACTGTAGGACCAGCAATCAATTTTCTTACTTCGTGTTGGCTTTTCCCACAAAAAGAACAATAAAGAATATTTTTATTTGTACTCATAATTTTTAAAACGAATCAATATCAATACATTAATACATTATTATGTATGTTATCAAGTAGAGGTTGTCGTTTAGCCTATATATAGATGTTTACTCTCTTTTAGACACTACTTTATCCACAAGACCAAATTCTTTTGCCATATCAGATGTCATAAAGTTGTCTCTCTCCAAGGCTGTTTTGATTTCATCAACTGATTTTCCAGTATGCTTAGAGTAAATTTCATTTAATCTTTTTTTTAAGGACAAAACTTCGTTAGCATGTATTTCTATGTCAGTCGCTTGTCCTTGAAAACCTGCCGATGGTTGATGAACCATTATTCTTGAATTTGGTAGGGAAAATCTTTTTCCTTTTGTCCCTGCTGCCATTAAAAATGATCCCATGCTTGCGGCTTGACCGATGCATAAAGTTGAAACATCTGGTTTAATATATTGCATAGTATCATAGATTCCTAAACCAGAAGTTACTAATCCACCAGGACTGTTGATATATAAATAAATATCTTTCTTTGGATCTTCAGATTCTAAATACAGTAATTGTGCAGTAACAAGAGAAGCTAAATGATCATTTATAGGTCCAACAACAAAAACAATTCTTTCCTTTAAAAGTCTTGAGTATATATCAAAAGCTCTTTCACCTCTGCTAGTTTGCTCAACCACCATAGGTATCAAAGTATTCATATGTTCATCTATTTTTGTCATGTATAAATCGAATCGTTAACTTTTATACAACTTAGGATTACTTTTTGCTAACTTTTTTTGTTTTTTTAGAAGTTGGTTTTTTAGAAGTAGTTGATTTTTTTGTTTTTGTGGCAGATTTAGTATCTTTTTTTTCTTTTTTGGTATTTATTGAAGAGTGTTTTGTAGCTTTTTCATTTTCTGCTTTTAATATTTTTTCTGCGTCTTCCTTTGAAATTTCCTTAATTTTTCCTTTTGCTTGTTTTTTTATTTCATTAATAATTTTTTCTTCATAAAGCGAACCTCTAAGACTTGCAATAGCGCTCGGATTTTTTTCAAAATACTCTTTGACCATTTTTTCTTGACCAGGCATCATTTGAAACTGTTTTTGAATTTCAGCATTTAATTCTTGCTCTGTAACATTAATGTTATTAGTTTGACCAAATTCATTTAAAATTAATCCAGTTTTAATTCTTTTTTTTGCTTGTATTTCTAAATTAATTTTATTTTTATTTATTTCCTCTTCTTTCATTCCATGCGTTAATACTTGAATTTCCTGATCTACCAGTTCTTTTGGTACTTCTTCAATTTTGATTTTATTTAATTCATCTAGAATTTGATTTTTTGATATCATGTTTAATGAATTTTTATATTCATCATCAATTTGCTTAGATATTAATTCCTTCAAACCATTTAAGTCTTTAGCTCCTAAATTTTTTGCAAAATCATCATCAATTTTTACCTCATGATTAATTTTAACATTAGTTATATTACATTCAAAAACTGCTTTTTTATTTGCAAGTTCTTTTTCTGGAAAATTTTCTGGTAAAATTACTTCAACCTTTTTAATATCGTTTTTCTTAACACCTAATAATTGTTTATCAAAACCTTTTATAAATAAATCTCTACCTATAATTAATTGAGTGTTTTTACCTTCGCTCCCTTTAAAATCTTTACCATCAGATTTTGCTTTATAGTCAAAGATAACTAAGTCTCCATTAACTGATTTATGGTCTTGGTTTGCGTCTTTAAAATTATTTTGTGATTTTGCAATTTGGTTTATTCTTTCCTCTGTATATTTTTTATCAATTTTTACTTTGTATTCTGCAAAATTTATATTTTGTATTTGTTTAACATCTACTTTTGGAAGCTCTGTAACAGTCATTATATATTCTAATTCTTTACCATCTCCGTATTTTTTTAAATCTATTTTTGGTTGAGTAGCGGGTCTTATTTTATTTTCCTGTAGCGCTTTAGTAGAAGTATCTTTTAAAACTTTGTCTAAAACCTCTCCCATAATAGCATCACCAAATTGTCTTTTTAATATTTCTCTTGGTGCTTTGCCTGGCCTGAAACCTTTTAGGGTGTAATTTTTTCTAATTTCCTCGTACCTTTCCTCTAGATACGTATCCATTGTTTTTTTATCTACTAGAACCTTTATTTCTTTTCCAAGTCCTTTTTTATTTTCAATTGTAACTTTCATAATATTTAGTGGTAGGGCGAAAAGGACTCGAACCTTCACCGATTGCTCGACTGGTTCCTAAGACCAGCGCGTCTACCAATTCCGCCATCGCCCCAGCTATAATATGCTGCTTTATATATGATTGAACTTGTTTGTCCAATTAGAATAATAGTGTAAATATAGTATAAAAAATATAAAAGATGATAATTTCTCCCTGTATAAGTATTTGTAAAACAGACCCAGTCTCTGGATATTGCTACGGATGTGGAAGAAATAGAGATGAAATAAAAATGTGGGGTGATCCTAAAACCTCTGAAGTGTGGAAAATTCAAAATTTAAAAAATATTAAAACTAGATTAAATGGATGGCAATTAAAAAGTTTTGAAGAGTCATATGAATATAAAGTAAAAAACGGTACTTCATTGTTTAAAAAAGCTAATAAAAAATAATATGAATAAGACAAATATATCAATTATTATTTATGTTTTAGGTTTAATCTTTGGTGCTTTAGTTTTAGATATTTGGAGCGCTGAAACTAGCCCAAAAGCTCTATTAGGAATGGTATGGACCGCACTATTCCTTATATCTTTATACATACTTGAATTCAAAAATAAATAATAGCTTAATATTTACAACAGTATAACTCTAATATTTATAAATTTAAAAGTTGAATATTGTTTTAATCAATTATAATTTGCGAACTCGTGAGAATTGAAGAAGAACTTAAACTGGATTATTCTGACGTATTGTTTAGGCCTAAACGTAGTACTTTATCGAGCCGAAAAGACGTTGATCTTAATAGAACATATAAATTTAAATATAGTAGAAATGAATGGTCAGGAATACCAATTATGGCTGCAAATATGGATGGCGTTGGAGAATTAGGTATAGCTGACGCATTATCTGCAAATGAGATGATTACATGTTTAACAAAACAACATGATGTAAAAAAATTATCAAAATACAAAAATTTAAAAAAAAATTATAAAAATATTGCATTAAGTATTGGGATAAAGAAAGAAGATTTTGATAATTTAGATAAGATTTTAAAAGAATATAGTTTTTTTAAATTTATATGTATAGATGTTGCAAATGGATACTCAGAACATTTTAGTAGTTTTTTAAAGAAAGTAAGAGATAAATATCCAACTAAAACACTTATAGCTGGAAATGTAGTTACAGCAGATATGACACAAGAATTAATACTTAGTGGCGCTGATATTGTTAAAGTAGGTATTGGACCTGGAAGTGTCTGTACAACAAGAATTCAAACCGGTGTTGGATATCCACAACTAAGTGCAGTCATAGAATGTGCAGATGCCGCTCATGGTTTAGGTGCGCACATTATTGCTGATGGTGGTTGCACTTGTCCTGGTGATGTTGCAAAAGCTTTCGGCGGTGGTGCAGATTTTGTGATGTTGGGAGGAATGTTTGCTGGGCACGATGAAGGAAGTGGAAAAGTTGTTAAATCTAACGGATCAAAATACATTGAATTTTACGGTTCGAGTTCCGATACTGCCAATAAAAAACATTATGGAGGTTTATCAAGTTATAGGAGTAGTGAAGGACGAACAGTAAGAGTAAAATATAGAGGTAAAATAAAAGATACGATTTTAAATATTCTTGGCGGAATAAGAAGTAGCTGTACTTATGTTGGAGCACCTTCTCTTAAACAATTAAGCAAATGTACAACTTTTGTAAGAGTTACAAAACAATTTAACGATACTTTTGTTAAATAATTAGTTCAATTTAATTTTGGGATCTTTTAATGGCTTCAATAATAACGAAGCATCATATTTTACTTTTTCAATTTCAACCTGAATATTCTTTTCTAACAATTCCTCTATTTTTAAATCAGTTGAAACGTAACCAAAAAGCAAATTCTTATTATAATTAAATGAGTAATTTGCAGATGTTGTATTGCCACAAATTTTTCCATCTATATAAATTGGTTCAAAATGTAATGCTAAAGGTTCACCAGGTTTGGTATTATTAAGAGTAAGCATTATAAATTTTTTTTTGACTTTATTTTTATCAATTTCTAATAAAGCTTGTTTACCCACAAAATCGTAATTTTTTTTAAAACTTATTGCAAAATTTAACCCTGCTTCTAGTTGGTTTTCCTCTGGGGAAATATCATGGCCCCAATGTAAAAATCCACTTTCCATCCTTAAAGTATCCATTGCATGAGCTCCACATAAAGACAGATTAAATTTTTTTCCTATATCAATGATTTTATTAAAAATTAATTTTGCTTCAGAGTTTTTTATGTAGAGTTCATATCCAATCTCTCCAACATACGATAATCTTTGAACCCAAACATCAATATTTTTAATTTTAATATTTTTGGAGTGCCCAAACCTAAGATTATCATTAGAAAAATCTTCTCCTGAAATATCTTTCATTAAATCCCTTGATTTTGGACCAAAAATACCGAGACAAACATAATCATCCGTTACATCTGTTAATTCAATATTTTGATTAATGTGTTTTTTAATATGGAATTTATCTCGCTCTCTAGTTGCGGCAGCTCCAATAACTCTGAAATGTTTTTCTGAAATGCATATCACTGTCAAATCTGTTTCTATTCCTCCATCTGAATTTAACATTTGAGTGTATGTACATCTTCCAATTTCATTTTTAATATTTGCTGTGCAAATTTTTTGTAATTCCTCATAAACGTTATCTCCTTTTAATTCAAATTTTGAAAACGGAGTTAATTCATAAAGACCTACATTAGTAACAGTATTTTTTGTTTCAAATTCAGCTGAAGGATACCAATTTTGAAAGTTGTAACTATAATCATAATCAGCTTTACCATTTCTAGAAAACCACATTGGTCTCTCGTAACCACCTGCAGCTCCAAAACATGCACCAGCTTGTTTTAATTCTTCATGATATGGAAGTAATTTGATATTTCTTGAAGTTTTATGCTGTTTGTACGGCCAATGCATTCCATATAAGTCTCCTAAAGTTTCAGTTATTCTTTGGGTTATAAAGTTTATGTCTGAATGAAAATTTTGAAATCTTTTAATATCATAAATAAATAAGTCTTCATTAATATGACCATTCATTAACCACTCTGCTGTAACCTTTCCAACACCTCCTCCACTACCTATGCCGATACTATTTAACCCTGCACATACAAATAAATTTTTAAAATCCGGCACTTCACCTAATAAAGTATTTGTATCAGGTGTAAAAGACTCTGGCCCTGAGAAAAATTTTCTTAAACCAACTTTTCCAAGTACAGGCATTCTTTTCATCGCTGCTTCCAAGTAAGGCTGAAAATGATCAAAATTTTCTGGAAATTCACCGTAGGAAAAATTTTCAGGAACTTTATTATCGTTCTGAAAAGCAGGTATTGACTTAGTTTCAAATATTCCAATTAATATTTTTCCAGCATCCTCTTTTAGGTAAAGACAATCATCAAAATCTCTTAAAGTTGGTAAAATATTTGGAAGATCTTTAATGGGTTCAGTCAAAACATAAAAATGTTCAGCCGGATATAAAGGTATACTTATCCCATGTTTTTCACCAATTTGACGAGACCACATGCCGGTGGCTAAAACAATATATTCACATTCAATTGTTTTTCCATTTACAACAACCCCTGAAACTCTACCATTTTTTTTTAAAATTTTTTCTACAGGACTTTTTTCGAAAATTTTTACACCCTCTTTTCTAGCAGCTTTGGCTAGTAAATTAGTAACTCCTACTGGATCTGCTTGTCCATCACCAGGCATAAAAATTCCACCTTCTAAATCACTATTATTTATTCCTGGATATTTATCTTTAACTTGAGAAGGATTTAAAATTTCAACATTAACATCATATAGCTGGGCTGTAGTAGCTTGTCTTTTTAATTCTTGCCATCTATGTTTAGTTTGAGCTATTGATAAAGCTCCCCCTAATTTCATTCCTGAGGAAAAATCTAATTCTTTTTCAAGTTTTTTATATAGATCTAGAGTGTATTTTCTAATTTTTGTTATACCAGCTGATGGACCTAATTGGCTAACTAAGCCAGCTGCGTGCCAAGTTGTACCAGATGTTAATTGATCTCGCTCAAGTAAGATTGTGTCTTTCCAACCAAACTTAGCAATATGATAAGCGCATGAAGTTCCTGTTACACCTCCTCCTATAACTACAACTTTGCAGCTGTTTGGAAGATTAGACATTATGTATTTAGACTAATGATTTTTGAGGTTTCATATCAGATTTATTAATCCCTGCTACTTGAACTGGCTTTTTCATAGCATCTCTTCTGAAAGGCTCACCTAATTCTTGGTTTAAAATTACTTCAACAAAAGTGGTAATACCTTTTTTCTGATTTTCACATCCTTCTTTAATGGCTTTAGTAGTTTCTTCCATTGTTGTTGCTGTAATTCCTTTTAATCCACATGCATCAGCTACTTTAGCATAACTTAATTCTGGATCTAATTCTGTTCCAACAAAATTATCATCAAACCACAAAATTGAATTTCTTTTTTCTGCACCCCATTGATAGTTTCTAAATATAACCATAGTTATTGCAGGCCACTCTTCTCTTGCACAAGAACTCATTTCGTTCATACTAATTCCAAATGCTCCATCACCTGCAAAACCAACCACGGGCGTATCAGGACAGCCAATTTTTGCACCTAGAATTGCGGGAAATCCGTATCCACACGGTCCAAATAAACCTGGAGCTAAATACTTTCTTCCTTTTTCAAAGGTTGGATAAGCGTTTCCAATTGCACAATTATTTCCAATATCACTAGAAATTATTACATCTTCAGGTAATGCAGCTTGAATAGCTCTCCAGGCTTGTCTTGGAGACATCCTTTCTTTATCTCTTGCTCTTGCTTCTTTATTCCAAACTGTTCCTGGATCATCATCCTCGTGATCTAAACTTGTTAAAGTTTGTAACCAAGCTGATTTTGTTTGATGAATTATATTTTTTCTTTCTTCTCTATTAATATCTCCTGCATTAGAAGATAACTTTTCTAGTAATTGAGCCGCAACCATTTTTGCATCCCCACTAATTCCAACTGAAACTTTTTTAGTTAAACCAATTCTGTCAGGATTCATATCAACTTGAATAATTTTTGCATCTTTCGGCCAATAATCAATTCCATAACCTGGTAGTGTTGAAAAAGGATTAAGTCTAGTGCCTAAAGCTAAAACAACGTCTGCTTTTGAAATTAGTTCCATAGCTGCTTTTGATCCGTTATATCCTAAAGGTCCAACTGCTAAAGGATGACTTCCTGGAAAACTATCATTATGTTGGTATCCACTACAAACTGGTGAGTCTAATTTTTCAGCTAACTTTTTTGTTTCTTCAATTGCGTTACCTATTACAACACCTGCTCCTGATAAAATTACTGGAAATTTTGCGTCAGACAAATATTTTGCGGCTTTTTCGATTGCTTCTTGTCCACCGCCTTGTCTTTCAAATCTTACGATAGGTGGTAATTCTATATCAATTACTTGTGTCCAAAAATCTCTTGGAACATTTATTTGTGCAGGAGCTGATCCTCTATGAGCTTTTTCAATTACTCTATTTAATACTTCTGCCATTCTTGAGGGATCTCTTACTTCTTCTTGGTAACAAACCATATCTTTGAATAAATTCATTTGTTCAACTTCTTGGAAACCACCTTGACCCATTGTTTTGTTTGCTGCTTGAGGTGTAACTAAAAGAAGAGGTGTATGATTCCAATATGCAGTTTTAATTGGAGTTACTAATCCTGTAATACCTGGACCGTTTTGTGCAATGACCATTGACATTTTTCCTGTTGCTCTTGTGTAACCATCCGCAATCAATCCACCATTGGTTTCATGAGCTACATCCCAAAATGTTATACCTGCTTTTGGAAATAAATCTGAAATTGGCATAAATGCTGAACCAATAATTCCAAATGAATGTTCTATTCCATGGAATTGGAGAACTTTTATAAATGCTTCTTCTGTAGTCATTTTAGTCATAAATTTTCCTTTAAATATTTTTCTTGCAATTATTCTGCAAATGCTATTTTTCTATATTTAATTTCAAAAATGGCAAGTACAGATATTATTATACATGATAAAAAAGACAACGTTGGTGTTGTTGTAATTGAAAAAGTCGCACCAAATCAAACATGTAATTGTTGGATTATGGAAGGCGATGGCTCAGCAACAGTAGAAGCTAAAAATGAAGTTCCACTTGGCCATAAGCTTGCATTAACAGATTTAAACGAAGGTGATACTATAATTAAGTACGGTCATGATATTGGGAAAGTTGTTAAACCAATAAAAAAAGGTGAGCATGTTCATGTACATAACGTTAAAACTAAGAAGTGGTAATTTAGATGGAAATTCAAAAAAGTTTTTTAGGATATAAAAGAGAAAACGGAAGAGTTGGAACCAGAAATCATGTAATTATTCTTCCAGTTGATGATATTTCAAATGCTTGTGCAGAAGCAGTGGCAAATAATATTAAAGGAACGATTGCGCTTCCTCATTCATACGGAAGACTTCAGTTTGGTGCAGATTTAGAGTTACATTTTAGAACAATGATTGGTACGGCAAAAAATCCAAATGTTGCAGCTGCTATTATAATTGGAATTGAACCTAAATGGACAAAAAGAATTGTAGATGAAGTAGCAAAAACAGGAAAACCAGTTGAAGGTTTTAGTATTGAAGGGGCTGGAGATATTGAAACAATAATGAAAGCCTCAAAAAAAGCACAAGAATTTTCAATATGGGCATCAGAAAAACAAAGAGAAGAGTGTCCAGCAAGCGATCTTTGGATTTCTGTTAAGTGTGGAGAGTCTGATACGACATCAGGACTTGCATCTAACCCAACAGTTGGCAACTTAATGGATAAATTAGAGCCTCTCGGAGTTCATTTATGTTTTGGAGAAACTTCAGAATTAACTGGTGCAGAAAATGTATGCGCTAAAAGAGGTAAAACAAAAGAGGCTCAGGATAAGTTTATTAAAACCTGGAGTGATTATAATGACTTTATATTAAAAGAAGCAACAGATGACCTTTCTGAAAGCCAACCAACAGCTGGAAATATAGCTGGAGGACTAACAACAATTGAAGAAAAAGCTTTTGGTAATTTTCAAAAAATTGGATCAAGACAATTTGTTGATGTTTTAACGCCTGCAGAAGAACCTACTAAAGGTCCAGGCCTTTACTTTATGGATACATCTTCTGCTGCAGCAGAATGTGTAACGCTTCAAGCTGCAGGAGGTTTTAACATTCATCTATTTCCAACAGGACAAGGAAATATTATTGGAAACCCTATAGAACCAGTTATTAAATTGACTGCAAATCCATTAACAGCAGTTAAAATGAAAGAACATATTGATGTTGATGTATCAAAAATTCTGTCAAGAGAAATGAATTTAGATCAAGCTGGAGATGAATTAATTAAAGCAACTATGAGAGTTGCAAATGGAAGATTTACTTGTGCCGAAGCACTAGGTCATAGAGAATTTGTTATGACTAAACTTTATAGAAGTGCTTAATTTATTTTGTAGCTTGAAGTCTAGCTAATCTTTTTTTATTCCAATCAGATATCAATTTTCTAATACCTGCAGCTCCTACTCCCAAAACAATTGCAAGAACAACTGATGTTAATCCGTAAAATACTGGTAGATCTTTAGAGTACTCTAAAATAAATTTAGCGAAAACTCCAAGATTTTGAACCCCATTATTTACAGCAACAATTACTGTATCCTCACTGATAAATGTATCGTACGCAATTGCTATTCCAATACAAGATCTATTGTTCCATAATTAAAAGCGTGCAAAACAGTTACAATTGCACTTACAAATATCGTCACAAATAATGATGTTCCTGGTATTAATTTTGTGGGCATTCCAATAATATAAATCATTGCAGGAACTAAGATAAAGGCGCCTCCAACTCCCATTATCGCAGCAATATAACCAACTATCATTCCTATAATTATTGGAGTAAAAATACTTTCATAAACTTTTGATTTTTTAAATCTCATTCTAAAAGGAAGTCCATGTATCCAATAATGATGGTGCAATTTTTTTCTTACAATTATTTTTTTTCTAGCTTTATCAATTTCAGAAACACCTTGAATTAACATAAATGTTCCAAGTATTGCTAAAACATACATGTATGCTAAAGAAATTACTTCGTTGATCTTTCCAATATCTTTTAAATAAGAGAATGTAAGAATACCAAGCAATGTTCCAAAAGTACCACCTATTACAATCATAAATCCCATCTTATAATCTAAGGTACCCTTCAAATAGTGCGTTGTAGATCCTGAAACTGACGTACCTAAAATATTACTAGCTTCGTTTGGAACAGCATAAGCAGGTGGAATTCCAAGAAAAATTAGAAATGGAGTCATTAAAAATCCTCCACCAACTCCAAATAACCCAGAGAGAACTCCTACAAACAAACTCAATATAAATATGAATACAATATTAATTTCGACTTGTGCAATTGGAAGAAAATATTCCATAAGACCTATTAACTACTTCGTACTCCTATGGTCAATAATTGTCAAATAGTATTATATATTTAAGAAGGTGCTAAACAAAATTACTGCCCAATAAATTCCAAGTCCAAAAAAAAGAATTTCTTTTATATGATTATTAAAAAAAGTGGTTGGTATTGATTTTGATAACTTTTTTGAATTTTTTAAAATAAACTGGACCACATTTCCGAATTAACAAAATCCTATAACTTTGCAAGTATTATTTTAAAAATTTGCTAAAAAATTGTTGCTCCAAAAATTTTTACTTCGCCGTCTTCTTCTCCAAGCACCAAGCGACCCAAATAATCTCCCTTCATAGTGTTGCTCTTTTGTTTAAACAGAACCGTGACGTATAAATCTCTTCTTAGACACCCCAAGGCCTCTCTATCATCTGAAAGGTTTGTCAAAAGCTTGTTGCTTGCCCATTGTTTTCCAATTTCAACTTCATTAGCTCCATAAAGCATTTGTGCTGAAAAATTCTTTGTAAAGCCACTATAATCCCTTCTGTTTGAAGCTTTAACCAATTCATCCCATAATGGAGTAGCAATTTTAATGATTTCCTCGTCTGTTTTCTTAATGAGGCTCATAACTATTTTATTTTTTTAAGCAGTTTTTTTCTTTTCTTCGTCTACTATATGATAAACAGGCTTCTTCTCCATAGTAAATTTACCTGTTTCTGGGTCTCTTTGAGAAACTGTTAAACAATGCCAATTTTCATCATCAAGTTTCATATGATCTCCCCTATAATAATACCCTGGCCATCTTGTTTCTTTTCTAAATAAAGTATGCTCTGTAACACATTGAGATGTTAGCGCTCTATGTTTAAGTTCCCACGCTCTCATTAATTGATGGTAGTCCTCTGCACCTACATGCTCTAAATCCTCTTGCAACATTCCTAATTGTTCAAGACCTTTATTTAATAGGTTTTCATTTGTCATATAGTTGTTTGTTAAACCTCCACAATATTCATCCATAATTTTTTGCAGTCTTTGTAAACCCTGAATTGGAGATAAATAGCTTGGCGATACTGTGCCAGCAGTAATTTCATTTCTTCCAACCTGATAGTTTTCTAGAGGTTTGTAAATAGTTTCTCTCAAATTTTCATATTGAGTATCTGAAATCTTTATATCGTTAGCTTTCTTGTCCATTATATACTTAACAGCTGCTTTTGCTGCTAATCTGCCTTCTGTAAATGATCCAGATGAAAATTTATGAGCACTACCACCTACTGTGTCTCCAGCACCAAATAAACCATCAATTGTAGTCATTCTATTATAACCCCAATAATAATCGTCTGGGGCAATATCTTCAGGTCCACTTACCCAAGCACCTGAACATGTAGCATGGGATCCCATTACATAAGGTTCTGAAGTTGTTAACTCAGGATTTGTGTATTTTGGATCAATATTTTGTGAAGCCCAAACAACTGCTTGACCTACAGTCATTCCTAAAAAGTTTTCCCAACCGACTGTCTCTAAATGAGGGTCTTGGAAAGCCTCTTTTGTTACCATGTGAATTGGTCCACCGCCTGCAGCGACTTCTTGAATAAATGCATGATTTCTTAAACAAGTTGGAGTTGGATGATGATCAATATATTCACCAACCATTTTTTTAGTATGATCATACCATTTTTTCTCATAATTTTCACCATTTGCATTTTGAGTGTAGGTTTTTAAATGTAAAAAATAAGCACCAACTGGTCCATATCCATCCTTAAATCTGCAAAGTACAATTCTATTTTCCATTTGTGTCATCTTTGCTCCTGCAGCAATTGGTAAAGCATAAGCTGAACCATTGCTCCATGGTGCATACCAAGTTCTTCCCATGCCCTCACCTACTGCTCTTGGCTTAAATATATGAGAAGCTCCTCCAGCAGCAACTATAACTGCTTTAGCTTTAAAAACATGATAGTCACCTGTTCTCATATTAAATCCAACTGCACCAGCAATTCTATTTGGATTACTCTCATCTTTTAAAAGATGAGTAATCATAATTCTGTTGTATATTTTATTTGCAGATTTTTTTGCTGCTTCAGCTACGATTGGTTTATAGCTTTCACCATGGATCATAATCTGCCATTTTCCTTCTCTTTGATATCTTCCTGTCTCTTTATTTCTCATCATTGGCAATCCCCATTCATCAAACATATGAACTGTAGAGTCTACATGTCTTGCCATATCATAACCAAGGTCTTCTCTAACTAGACCCATTAAATCGTTTCTTGCATATCTTACATGGTCCTCGGGCATGTTTTCTCCCCACTGCATTCCCATGTAACAGTTAATTGCGTACAAACCTTGAGCAACGGCTCCACTTCTATCTATATTTGCTTTTTCTACACAAATTATTTTAAGATCTCTTCCCCAATATCTAGATTCAAAAGTTGCTCCGGTCCCAGCCATTCCTCCGCCAACAACAAGGATATCGCAATCTTCAAAAACTGTATTGTTTTTTGGCATTAATAGTAAACACCTTTTTTGAATGAACTTTTGTTAATTGCAGGCAAATCTTTTTCAGTGTTTAAACCGTGTGGTTCATTATATAAAATCTGTGACTGCATATCTCCTTGGTTAGGATTGTCTGCCTCTGCTAACTTTGGAATATGTTTGCCCCATGGCTTTGTAGTTATTGGTGATACAAAATCTTTCACAGTTCCATTTCTAAATTTTATCTTCCAAGAAATTGTCCCTTTTTTTTCTTCCCTCAAAACTCTAACTTTGTGCCCCATTGGTGCAAAGTCAGCGTACCCTCTCACATCAATTGCTTGTTGTGGACATGCTTTTACACATGAGTAACACTCCCAGCAAAAATTAGGTTCAATATTGACTGCTCTTCGAATTGTTTTATCGATGTGCATAATATCAGAAGGACATATGTCAACACAGTGACCACATCCATCACATCTTGTCATATATACAAACGTAGACATAATTATTTTCCTTTCTAATAGTGTTTAGGTTTTTCTCTTGAAATTCCTAAACCAAAATCCTCTGGTGCATCTGCAGGCATAGGCAAATCATCATTTGACCCATCTGCTTTTGCTAAATTTTTTTGTATTGCTGCTCCTGGTTTATAAAACATATGAGCAAATTTAGACCAATAAACTCCACCAAACAAAATTATATTTGCCACAGCGAATAAGACTAAAAATAAAGTATCCCAACCACTAATTCCCGATGTTTGAAAAAAAGACCAAACTAATCCCATAGCTGAAGCTGCAACAAGAGCTAAAACAAATAAATCAGCTAAAACGATTCTAAATACTGAATTTGCCTCCGCAGAAACATCTACTCTTAAAAATAACCAGAACCATCCACCGCCTATAACAGTCATGATAGCTCCAACATGCCAAATAATTGGCCAAACTGATGGTGTACTTATTCCAGGAGATGAGTATTTAAATATCATTACCGCAGAACCAATCCAAAACAATACTGTTCCATACATACCCATCACATGAGCTATTCTTCTTTGAGTAGCACCTAATTCCGCAGTTGTTAATATATCATGAGCAATTGTTTTTGTTACAACAGAAATTTTTTCACCACTACTTAGATTTTTTGTTGCAGATAACTTTGCCTTCTTTGCATTATTAAAAAAATATTTAACATTCTTTTTATGAATTATATCAAGTATTGTTCCTCCACCTGCTAAGGCAACCATTGCTAAAGCAAAGATTTGCATACCAATTGAAGGTACTGTTTCTGCTAACGTTGCGAATGGATTTGTTGATATCATTTTCCCCTTTCAGAGCTTCTAGTACAGTTAAAATAAATAATCAATAAGGTAAATTAGTTAAATTCGTACTGTCTAATGGAATTTATTTTATGATTTTCTGGTATAATGTTGTTTTAAAGGGATCACTGATCTTACTCCTCCTTGTGGATTTTCAACATCACCTTCTCTTCTAGGAATCAAATGAATATGGCAATGCATAATTGATTGTCCGGCTGTTTTTCCAGAATTGGTGCCAATATTAAATCCTTTGACCGTTATATCTTCATTTAAAATCTTCTCTTTAGTTTTTAAAATTAATTCATGACAGGCCTTAACTTCTTCAGCACTTAATTCAAAATAATCCTGAACATGTCTTTTAGGTACTATAAGACTATGAAATTTTGAGACAGGATAACTATCGGTTGATGAATAAGCTAATTCGTTTTCAAATTGAAGTTCTTCTTTGCTAATTTTACAAAAAATGCAAGGATTGTTTGGATCTTTCATATTTAAATTAGAGAATTATATATTTTATTTAATTTATGATAACAAACTGTTTTTTTCCTCCTCCAGTTTAATTGATCTATTTTTGAAACTGAGGTGACACCCTTTCCAGAGCCTATCAATATAATTTCATCAAAATCGTGAATTTTAGTAATTGAAATATCAGTTCCAATAATTTTTATTTTTTTATTTATGTACTTGATTGTATTTCCCAAATAACAATTTTTTTTAGGTGAGTAAATTTTTCTATTTTTAACAAATACTAGATTAGATGTACCAGTCTCTAAAATTTTATTATTAGAAACTAATGCAATATCATATTTGGTTGGATCAAGTTTGCTAAGTTTTGAAATTATTTTTTTATAATATAAATTTTTATAATTTGGATCTATTCGTTTATATTTAAACAACAAAAGATTAAAATTATTTTTGGGTATTGGTCTTTTTCTTATAGAAACAGAAATTAGATTTTTATTTAAAGCAATTCTAAATAAATTATCATAACCTTTGTATAAAGTATTTTTTTTTATCAAGTCTATAATAATATTCTTTAAATTTTTTTTTCTTATCCCATAATTTTTTGTAGATTTAATTAAATTTTCTAAATGGGGTTTTAAAAGTATTAACTTTGGAGGTCTTCCAAACATTCTTATGGTTGTAAATACACCTCTCGATCCCCAAAGATCTTTGAAAGGAACCTCTTTAAGATTACTAAGCTGATAAGATTTTTTTAATAAGTATATCGCCATTTTCTGTTAAAAAAGATTCTGGATGAAATTGAAATCCATATATTTTATTTTTATTATCCTCAAGACCCATTGGTATTTTTGTTTTACTGCATCTCATAGTTATTTTAATTGAATTTGATTTAAATGGCTCCATTAATTTTAATGAATGATATCTGCCTACTTTAAAATGCTGATTATTTTTAAATACTTTACTTTCTTTATTTGTTTTTATTTTAGATTGAAATCCATGATATATTCTTTTTTGTTGTACTATTTTGCCACCTTCATTATACAAAATCATTTGGTAGCCTAAACATATGCCAATTATTTTTTTCTTTCCTTTGAATTTGTTATAAATTTTTGAAGAAAGGGGATAATCTTTTGGAGAACCAGGTCCTGGAGAAAAAACAATTACATCACTTTTATCAAGCAAGTTATTATTTATGTCATAATAATTACTACAAATCACTTTATCAAATTTTGAAAACTGATGTACAACATTCCATGTAAATGAGTCTTGATGATCAATAATATAAATCATTTAAATAGCTCCAGTAAAGATTTTGCTTTTATATAATTTTCGTTAAATTCTTTTTTTGAAGAACTATCTAAAACAACTCCTGATGCAGCAGAAATTTCTGAATGGTTTTTGTAATTTAAAATAGATCGTATAATTATATTAAACCTCATATCTTTATTAAATTTTATATAACCAAAACTTCCAGTAAAAATATTTCTACTTTCTTTTTCTTGTTTATTTAGAAGTTCTAGAGTTCTAATTTTTGGACAACCAATAACAGAACCACCTGGCATCATTGCTTTAATTACATCAATTAACTTTGTATTTTTATTCAATTTTCCACCAATTGAAGTAACGTAATGAAAGAGGTGTTTGTACTCCTCAACATATTTTTTTTTAAGTATTTTAACGCTTCCGGTTTTACAAATTTTGGATAAATCACTTCTTTCCATATCAACAATCATGTTATGCTCTTTTGTTTCTTTTTCGTTATTTTTAAAGTATTTGAGAGCAATTAATTTATTTATAGAGGTATTTTTTTTTAAAGTTCCAGCAATTGGTTTTGTGATTAATGTATTTCTTTGCTTATCTACAAGTGTTTCAGGTGAACAGCTTACAATAGAATAATCTTTGTCTTTTATCATAAAAGACTCGGGTGATGCATTTACTTTCATAAGCTTCCAAAAGAAATTTATGGGATTTATTAAAGATTTATTTTTATATTTTGTACAAATCTTAATTTGATATGTTTCACCTTGCCGAATTTTTTTTGAAAATAAATCAAAAATTTTTTTATATTTTTGATAAGAAATATTAATTTTAAAAGGACTTAATATTTGAGTTTTATTAAATTGATCACTAAATTTATGATTTTTTATATTTGAAATAATCTTAATATCTTTTCTGATTTTGATTATTGTTTCCGGTTTATAAAAAATTCCTTTATAAAAGTTTATTCTTTTCTTATTCTTTACATTTATGCCAATCAAATTACACAAAATTTCATAACCAAAAAAACCAAGATATAGATCGGTTTCTTTTTTATATTTTTTTTTCTCAATAGATTGGAAAAAATTTTTTATATTATTTTTAGTTAAGATAATTTTCTTAGAAAAATCTGTATAAATATTATATCCATTCTCAACTTTATAAATTATGACAGGTTTATCTGATTGATAAAGCTTCTCTAAATAAGGGTTAAATTTTAATTTATGCTGTCTGTAATCTTTCAATTGGTTTCTCATTTATAGGTAAATGTATCAATCCTGCAAAAACTGACAAAGCTATAGATCCGTACCACGCATAGTCAAAATTTCCATTCATTTCGTAAAATACACCTCCTAAGTATGCTCCTAAAAATGAACCTACTTGGTGACTTACGAATACTATCCCATACAACATTCCCACATATTTAGTTCCAAAGATATGTGCTACAATGCCGTTTGTTGGTGGTACTGTAGATAGCCACAAGAACCCAAAAGTAATCCCAAAAATAATTGAATTGAGTACGCTTGGAGGAAAAAAAATAAATATCATTATTGAAACCCCTCTTAAAAGATAAATAGAACTTAAAATTTTTTTCTTACTATATCTGGTTGATAAATATCCGCTTGTTATTGTTCCAACCATATTGAATAAACCTATTAATGATAACACTGCAGTTGCACACCAATCAGGTAAGCCTTTATCCATCATATCTGTTGGAATATGTGTTGCAACTAATGCAATATGCCAGCCACATACAAAAAAACCTAAAGTTAGATAAATAAAACTTTTGTTAGAAAATGCCTCTTTTAATGCTTCTGTTGCGGTTTGATTATTATTTTGATTTTCTCCAACTGGTATTTTTGGAGTGGTAACAAATAATGCTATTAATAATCCTAATCCCAATAACAAACAAAAATAAAAGATCGTATTTTCCCAGCCACTTACATTAAGCGAATACTTTACTAATACTGGTGACACAAAATATCCAAACGATCCAGCGCAAGTTACAATTCCTGTAGCTATGGTTCTTTTTGATGATGGAAAATGCTTAGCGACCACTGAAACGGGTATTCCTATAGCTGTTGATCCCAGGCCTACGCCTATTAGAACCCCAATTGTATAAATAAAATATACACCTGTATTAAAACCAGAATAAAATAAAAGAACCCCTAATAAAAAAAATAAAAAACCTAAAAAAATTGCAATGTTGCCTCCATACTTGTCTGTAATAATTCCAAATAGTGGACTAAAAGCACCCCAAAGAAATAATTGCAATCCCATGGCAAAACCAAATTGAGATATTGTAATATCTAGGTCTGTTGAAAAATCAAAATAAAACAAGCCAAAAGTTTGTCGTATACCTAAAGCTATAATTACAACTAAACAACATGCAATTAAAGTTATGAACGCACTTCTGCTTGGGAAAAATTTTTCCATCAGATTACTTTATTTTTTTAAGAGCTTGCTTCAAGTCATTTATGATATCCGATGGATCTTCAAGTCCTATATGCAGTCTAATTATATGCTCATCACTATTTAAATTTGTATAACCCCTTGCGCCTAATTGTCTCTGACTCTGATATAAAGCTAAACTTTCGAAACCGCCCCAACTATAACCATAGCCAAATAATTTTAAAGAGTTAACAAAACTTTTTACAGATTTTTTATTTTTTGATTTAATTCTTAATCCCATTAATCCGGATGCTCCTGAATAATATTTTTTCCATAATTTGTATATTTGAGAATTTTTCTTGTAAGGATAATAAACCTTTGTTACTTTTTTTTGTTTAGATAAAAATTTCGCAACCTTTAATGCATTTATATGATGTTTATCCATTCTCACATCAAGAGTTCTTATACCCCTTAAAATTAAATAAGCATCATCTGGGCTTAATCTAAGTCCAGTCACTCTATTTGTTGACTCTACTAATTTGAAAACTTTTTTATTTATCGCTAAAGTGCCCCCCATTACATCTGAATGTCCTGAATAGTATTTTGTAGCTGATACAATTGACATATCAAAACCAAGCTTGATTGGTTTAATCAAATATGGCGTTCCCCAAGTATTATCAATTGCCGTATAAATTTTATTTTTTTTTGCTATTGATAAAATTTTTTTTAAATCTTGAAACTCAAAAGTATTACTTCCAGGATTTTCTACAAAAATTAGCTTGGTTTTGTTAGAAATTTTATTTTTTAGATCATCAAAATTTTTTGGGTCATAAAAAATGCTTTTTACATCAAATTTCCTCAAATAATCTTGAGTTAGTAATCTTGTTGGAGAATAGACAGAGTCTGTAACTAAAATTTCATCACCTGGCTCAACTACACTTAACACAGCTAAGAATACTGCCCCAAAACCTGTGGGAGTAAGATAAACTTTGTAACATTCTTCCATTTCTTTTAATATTCTTTGCAAGGCATAAGTTGTAGCTGTTCCCTGTCTACCATAATTAAAATTTCCACTTCTTGGGTCCTTTAAATATTTTTTCTCTGTATTTTCTATTTCTCCAATGTTTTTAAATATTATTGTTGATGCTCTTACTACCGGGGGGTTAACAGACTGATTATGAAAATCTTTTCCTGAGTGCTTTATAAAAGTACGAAGATTTATTTTCATATAATATTGATATTTAAACGACAATGCTATATCCATTCGATAAGTCAATAAAATTAAAGAAAAGGATTGAACAATATGGGCTACCCGAAAAAACATAGAGGAAGACGAAAAATGGGCTCAAAGAAAAGAAGAGCTAGAAAGAAAAATAAGAAAAAATAATCCAATAAATGGAAGATATAAAAAAAGTTAAATCCATATCATTATGGGTTTTTGCAATACCTTTTGTTGCTTTAAATACTTGTTTGATATTAATTACTCAATTTCATGATTTTTTTCCAAATCAAGAACATGTTATTGGTTTTACAATTCCTTATATAGATGGAGGCGCTTCAATCAGTAGAACTGCTAGAGTTTTTCCAACTTATTTGATTTTTAAACCTGCAATGTTCTTAACATCTTATTTATTAATTAGATATTGGTTATGGAATAAAAATATAATTCATTATTTTGATCATAATTCTAAATATATAAATAAAATTATATTTTTTGGAATATCTTCAGCAATATTACTAACTATACATTCAATTTTTTTAGGAATTAAGTTTGACTATAGTATCTATAAACTTTTTAGAAGAGTTGTTATGTTATTATTTATAGTATTTGAAATAATTGCCCAATGTTATCTTGTTTTCACTCTCTATAAAATAAAAGATAAAATTAAAGATCATATAAATTTAAATTTTTTATTAGCAAAAAGAGTACTGGTTACCACACTTATAATAGTTGCTATAATTTCAATACCAATAATTAGCTTTGAGGGAAATAAGTCTTTTAAACATGCTCTAGAATGGGATTATTTTTTAGGTGTAATTTTATTTTATTTATTAACTTTTTTTATGTGGAAAAAAACTAATTAGAAATCCAACCACCGCCTAGAAGTTTATCACCATAATCATCATTTTTATAAAATACGCATGCTTGTCCAGGTGAAATGCCATACTCGTCCTCCAATAATTCAACTACCCCTAGATTGCCAGAAATTGATAATTTTGATTTTATTAGTTTGCCTGTAGATCTAATTTTAACAAAGATATCTTTTTCAAATTCATCCTTATCTGTTAAAATATTAATATCTCTTAATTTGATTTTTCTTTTTATTAAATTTTGTTTTGGTCCAACAATAATTTCGTTTTTATCGGAATTAATTTCAATTACATATAAAGGTTCTTTTTCCGCTATTTTAATTCCTCTTCTCTGTCCTATTGTAAAATTAACTATACCATCATGAACCCCAATTACTTTTCCATCTAAATTTTTAATATTTCCTTTCTGGAATGCATCGGGTCTTAATTTTTGAATTACAGAAACATAATCGCCATTTGGAACAAAACATATGTCTTGACTATCTGGTTTATCAGCAACATTTAAATCAAGTTTTTTTGCTATTTCTCTTGTTTCATTTTTCATCATTCCACCAAGGGGAAATCTTAAATAATTAAGTTGGTCACGAGTAGTATTAAATAAAAAATAACTTTGATCCCTATTTTCGTCTATTGCTCTATACATATTGGTTTCGTTGTTTATGGTAATACTTTTTACATAATGACCAGTAATTAATGCATCTGCATTTAGGTTTTTACTCTCTTCGAAAAGATCTTTGAATTTTACAGTTTGATTACACTGGACGCATGGAATTGGGGTTTCACCAGCTAAATAGCTTTCTACAAAATTATCAACAACTCCTTGTTTAAACTTTGATTGGTAGTACAGAATTTTGTGGTCGATATTTAATTTATCAGCAACTCTTTTGGCATCCATTATATCTTGACCTGCACAACATTGTTTTGATTTTGCTGTTTGTTTAGTATCGTCATAGAGTTTTAAAGTAATCCCTACAACATTATAGCCATCTTTTTTCATCATTCCTGCTACTGTCGAGGAATCCACACCGCCAGACATAGCAACTACAACTGTTGTATCTTTTGGATCTTTATCTAGTCCAATCGAGTTTAATTTTGTTTTCATTAGGTTTGTATTTACACTCTTTTACTTTATAAGTGAAACACAATGATATTTGATTTTGAACCAGGAGACAAAGTGATTAATCCTAACAATAAAGAATGGGGTGTAGGACAGATACAATCAATTATAAAAGAAAAAATTACAGTAAACTTTGAAAATGTAGGTAAAAAAGTGATAAACGGAAATATAATAAATCTCGAAAAATTTAAAACAAATGGAAATAAATAAAATTGAACAAACTATAAAAAGTTTAATAGATGTTTTTTTTGATGCTGGAAAATTATCTCTTGAATTAAGAGCTAAAGGATTAACCGAACATATTAAAAAGGATAAAACGCCTGTTACAAATGGGGACATAGAAGTTAATAAAATTATACTAGAAAGTTTAAAAAAATTAACTCCAAATATACCTGTAGTATCAGAAGAAACTGCAGAAAATAAAAATTTAAATTTAGAGACTTTCTGGTTAGTGGATCCAATTGATGGAACATATGATTATATACATAATAGAGACGAATTTACTCTTAATGCTGGTTTAATAATAAACAAAGAGGCTTTGGCAGGTATAATTTATGCTCCAGGAAAAAATAGAATGTTTTATTCGTTTGGGAATAAATTAAGTTATGAATTAAAGAATAACAAAGAAGAAATAATTAATAACAAAAAAATAGACAAAAATAACATCAAAGCTGTAAGTTACTCGAATAATCTTAACCCTGAAATTAAAGAGATACATAAAAAACTTAATGTAAAAGAATATATTAAAATGAAAAGTTCACTTAAGTTTTGTGTAGTTGCAACTGGAGAATATCAAATTTATGTTGCAGAACCTCGCGCTCATGAATGGGATATAGCTGCAGGGCATGCTATTTTAAAAAACTCTGGCGGTGTTGTCACAGATTTTGAGGGTAATAACATTTCATACGGCAAGGATGGATTTAAAAACCCAAGTATAATCTTAAAATCAACCGAAAATATATAATGGACGAAACACTTAGAATAATTTTAATAATAATTATTTCAGTCTCTATTTTTGGATTGCTTGTTTTTGTCTTTGTCAAAAATTATATTAAAAGTAGATTAGATTATTATCTCAAAGAGAAAAATAAAAATAAGAAATTATAATAAATTTATTATTTTTATGTATTCATCCTTTTCTATATCAAGAACTCTTTTTGAAGTATCAAAATCAAATCCCGAACGAGCTAAAATACCAAGATCTTTTTTCATAAATAAAGGTCTATTATTTTCATCTCTCGCTGGACCAATTCTTTTTTTTTTACAAATTTTTATTGCCGAAAAAAAATCCTGGTCTTCATTGTTCTCTTTAATTTCACTTAAAGTTTCATTAATATATTTATTTCTAACGCCTTTAGAGAGTAAATAATTTCTAATTTTATTTATTGAACTTCCTCTTTGTATTAAACTTTTAGCCTTAGAATTAGAATAAAATTTATCATTAATAAATTTAGTTTTTTCAAGATCTTCCAAAACTACATCTATTAAATCTGTTATATTCTTTTTGCTTACATTGGCTGCACCTGATTTTAAATATTTTTTAAGCAAATAAGTTCTAAGCTGTTGTTTTGAAGGCGCATATTTTTCAATATAAACAAAAGCAAAATTTCTCATTTCCTCAACTGTTGCCTCAAGATTTTTTTTTCTGTTTTTTATAGGAATCATTTTTTAAAGTTATATAATATATTCTTATATGCTTGAGCAAATATCAACTTACTTTACATTTGAAATGGTTTATCTGTGGTTGAATATAGGCGTTATACCATTTTGGTTAATGCTTATTTTTTTACCTAATTCAAAATTAGGAAGTATTTTTGTAAGCTCAATATTTCCGATATTTATTTTAGGTGGAGCTTATGTTTATATAATATACAAATCTTTCTTAGGATCTTACGAATTTGATAGTAACTTTAGTTTATATCTTGGAATTAATGAATTAAGTGAATTATTTTCAAATCAAGAATTTTTAATAATTTTTTGGATACACTTTTTGGCTATAAATCTTTTTTGTGGATCTTGGATGTCAAAAGATGGTTCAAGACTTTTAATATCAAAATACTTAATGTTTTTTCCACTTATAATCACTTATTTTATTGGTCCACTAGGTGTTTTTATTTATTGGATCATTCGAATGTTTTATGCAAAAAAAATAAGTCTATATGACTAAAGGTATAGATTTCTATTTTGATTTCATAAGCCCTTATTCATACATTGGACATAAGAGAATTGAACAACAAGGTAAAGAATTAAATTTTACCTACAAACCTATATTGTTAGGTGGACTTCATAAATCATGGAACATTACGCCTCAAGCTTTTATAGAACCAAAAAAACAATTTATGATTATGGATTGTGAAATGGTTTCAAAAAAATTAAATATTGATTTTAAATTCAATTCTAAATTTCCACTAGGTACAGTAAAACTAATGAGAGGATGCTTAACATTAGAGGGTGAACAGTTAAATAAGTATATAAAACTAATTTTTGATGCGTATTGGAAAGATGATATCGACATAAGTGGTAATGCAAATCTTTCAAGTTTATTAGCAAAAATTGATATCAATATTGATAATTTTCATAAAAAAACTGAAGCTGAAGAAATTAAAGAAAGATTAAAAAAGTTAACCAATGATGCGTTTAAAAAAAACATATTTGGTGCTCCAACATATGTTGTAAACAATAAAAACTTTTGGGGACAAGATAGAATTGAGTTTGCTATTGAGGAATTAAACTCTATTACTTAACTTTAAACTTGGAGTTTTGAAGAACTGAAAAACCGCCTTGGATGTGAGAAACTTTTTTGCATCCCATTTCTTGTAAGGTTTTAACAGTTAAAGCAGATCTACCGCCAGCAGCACAAAAAAGAACAGTTTCTTTATTTGTATCTATAATTCCATTTTGAACAAGCGGCTCAAATTGAAATTCCAAATGGCTTCGCGGTATATTAATAGAATTTTCAATTGTACCGGTCATTTCAAGTTCAGAAGGCTCTCTTATATCTATTAAATTACAATTATTTTCCTCAAAAAGCTTGAATGCATCATCAGCTGATATTGTTTTAACATCTTGCATAGCTTCTGAAACTAGGGTTTGCGCTGTTTTTATAGACATAGTAAATATATATAAAGTTATGCAAACAAATATATTAAAAAAAATTTTTGTAAAGCTAATTAAAGCACTTGGATTTGAAATTATTGATCAAAATCAATTTAAATCTCCCACTTTAGACAAAGAGCTAAATGAACAACTTTCAAATATAAATAAATCAATTGTTCTTCCACTTGGAGAAGTTAATTTATCAAGAAAAATATCAGATTTACTTATAATCTTTCGAACAAATTCAAATATTGAAATTTGGGATCAAAATAAAAAAAGAATTTTTGAAAAAGATAAAATCGAATATGTTAAAAGATCATTAAATTCATTAATTAGATCAATAAAGTTACTAAAAAATAACTATCCATCACTTAATGTAAATTTAATTATTTTAGATGATAGATCGAAAGAAGAAAATCTAACAAAAATTAAAAATATTTTAGATAAATCTAATCAGGAATATGAAATCATTAATCACAAACATTCTGATCACAAAGATATAATCAAAGAACAGAAAACTATTGATACTTTTTCAAATTTATCAAGTCTACTAAAATGCTTTGAAATTGGTAAGAACAAAGGAAAAGATTTAATCTATTTTGTTGAAGATGATTATTTGCATTTTGACTACGCTTTAGAGGAAATGGTTGGTACTTACGAGAGAATATCTTCACAACTTGGTAAAGAATTATTTATTTGTCCTGCGGATTATCCTTTTCTTTATATGGACAATGAGAAAACAAACCTTTTGATTGGTAACAAAAGACATTGGAGGACAATAAGTAAAACATTATGTACATTTATAACATCAAAAGAGATTTTGGATAGATATTGGGAAAACTTTTATCAAAACTGTCTCGATAGACACGATCCATTTGAAAAACATTTAAATGAGATTTACAAAAAAGAAGTTTGTATATCTCCTATTAAATCATTATCTATCCACATAACTAATGTTAACTCTAGTTATGGTTTGTCACCGTTTATAGATTATAAAAAACTTTGGGAGGAAAACGAATAAATGCCAAATTTAATAGGAAAAAAAGCGCCTAATTTTAAATTAAGCTCAACCTCAGGAAAGGTAGTTGAATTAAGTAAGATTAAATCAAAATATATCGTTCTATATTTCTACCCAAAGGATGATACGCCTGGTTGCACACTTGAGACTAAGGATTTTAATTCTTTATTATCTAATTTTAAAAAAGTTAAATGTGAAGTCTATGGAATATCTAAAGATAGTTTAGAAAGACATAAAAAATTTAAAGAAAAATATAAAATTAAATTTGAACTTTTGTCAGATGAGGAAAAGAAATCAATTAAAGCTTATAAAACTTGGGGTAAAAAAAAGTTTATGGGCAAGGAATTCATGGGTCAAATAAGAAGTACTTTTTTAATTAAAGATAACAAAATATTAAATGAATGGCGTAATGTTAGAGTTAAAGATCACGCTAATGATGTATTAAATTTTTTAAAAATAAATTAAAAAAAAGGCCCGAATTAACGGGCCTTTTTAGTTGTTAACGTAAAAGGGAGAATGTTAACTAATCTCTTATTGCGTATGCAATCACTCCTGTTTCAGTAACGTCGGTACCTTTCAGTTCACCTTCCTTACTTAATCTAATACCAATTGTATTTTTCATAATCGCCCAAACAATAAGCGACACAATAAATACAAAGGCGTTAATCGAAACTACTCCAAGTAATTGAGCGCCAAAATTTGTATCTGGGTTAGTTATTGGTACAGCTAATGTTCCCCAAATTCCAGCAAACAAGTGTGCAGGTACAGCACCCACAACGTCGTCTATTTTTAGAGAGAACAATAATTTTGTTCCAAACACAACTATAACACCACCGACAGCTCCAATTAAAATTGCTGCTATTGGTGAAGGCATAAGTGGTTCTGCTGTAATTGCAACTAATCCACCGATACATCCATTTAACATTTGAATAACGTCTGTTTTACCAAACCCTAATCTTGTTACAAAAGCTGCAGCCATAACTCCACCTGCACCTGCTAAGAATGTATTCATAAAGATTGTTGATACTGCGATGGCATCATCTGCTGTACCCATTGCTAATTGTGAACCACCATTAAATCCGAACCAACCTAACCATAGAATAAATATACCTACTGTTACTAGTGGAATAGATGATGCTGCATAAGGTTTTAAAGCTTTTGCTTCGCCTTTACTTCCAAATCTACCTAATCTTGGCCCTAACAAAATGGCACCTGCTAGTGCAGCTGCACCTCCAGTTGAGTGAACAAGTGTTGAACCAGCAAAGTCTGAAAAGCCAGCGGTTGCTAACCATCCACCACCCCATTGCCATCCCATAACAATTGGATAAATAATTCCTGATAATATTGCAGCAAATAAAAAGAACGGCCACAGTTTAATTCTTTCTGCTAATGTTCCAGATACAATAGAAACTGTTGTTGCACAGAATACCATTTGAAAGTACCAATCTGAACCATCTGAATATCCGGTATCTACAGCACTAGCATCTGACCATGGTATAAATTTACCTATGTAACCACCCTCGGGTATACCGTAAGCCAAATTATATCCAAAAAGCCAAAACATTATTCCTGCTATTGAAAATAAACCAATATTTTTAGCGCAAATTACAGATACACTTTTAGATGTAACTGAGCCTGCTTCTAACATGGCAAAACCAGCTGCCATAAACATGACTAGAAATCCACAAACTAAAAATAAAAAAGTATTTAAAATAAATCCTACTTCAGCTGAAACTGTAGTTTCTGCAGCAGCTGGCATTATAAACCATAATGATAATCCAACTGTAAGTAAGGATAATTTTTTTATAAATTTAAACATATATCTCCTTAAAATTAATTTGGGTTTCTTATATTTAAAAAACTTATTTAAACTATTGATTATACTTAAAAATAGGTATGCGGTTTTTGCATATAGAAACAGCCTTTATTAACTTTTAGAATTAATAAAGGCTGTTTAAAAAAGAATTATCGGTTGAAAACTTCTTTAAGTGCTTTTGCTGGTAAAAATTTTACCTTTTGAGAAGCAGCGATTTGTATTTGTTCACCAGTTCTTGGGTTTCTACCAACTCTAGCTTTTCTTTTAGCTACTTTATAAGTACCAAAACCAGCAATTTTTACTGAATCGTCATTTTTCAATGCATCCAAAATAGTGTTGGTAATAGTATCAAAAGTACGTTCTGCATCAGCTTTGCTTTGATTTAGCTTGTCTGATAGTTTTGCTACTAGTTGTTTCTTGTTCATTTTTAGCTCCAGTGTTAGGTTATTTACACTTTTTTATAAAATCCTTGATTTTTCAAGCTTTTTTTTTGTGTTTATTATGATTTATCACACAATATATTGTGCTCTAAAAGTGTTGATTTTATTAGCTTTTAAGTAAATTAGTCAAAAACCTTTAAAATAAGCCAATATCTTTAAGGTCATTAAAGGTCGCAAAAAACATTAAAGATAACAATAAAAACATTCCGATTCGGAAGAAACCTTCTTGTGTTTTTTGACTTAAAGGTCGTCCTAAAACTTTTTCAAACCCATAAAACATTAAATGACCACCATCTAACATGGGTATTGGAAACAAGTTAATTAATCCAAGACTTATTGAGATGTAAGCCATCATGCTTAAAAAAGGAATTATTCCAAATTCTGCGACTTGGCCTGATATTTTGGCTATACGAATTGGTCCTCCTAATTGAGAACTATCGCCCTTTCCAACCAGCATAGATCCGAGATATTTTAATGTTGAGGTGGTTACAAAATATACTTCACCAACTGACTGGATTAAAGCTTGCGCTGGGCCTAATTTTTTATGATTAATTTCATTTTTGTAAGGTCTTAACTTAATTCCAACCATTCTTTTATTAATTTTATTACCAAGATTATCTTCAGCGGGTACAACATTCGGTTTCACTTTAAATAATATTTCTTGATCGTATCTAGAAACTTTAAAATCAATATATTCAGATGTAGACATAGCAATAAGTTTGGATATATCTAAAATGCTTTCTACTTTGTTGTTATCTATTTCTAGAATAACATCATTTTTCATTAAACCAGCTGTTTCTGCAGGACTATCTTTCTGTACTTCATCAATTAAGGCCGGAGTAAAATCTTTACCAATAAACATATAAATTGATAAGAAAATAACAATCGCTAATAAGAAATTGGCTAAAGGACCACCAAATACAATCAAAGACCTTTGGTATAATGGCTTTGTTACAAATAATTTTTCTTGATCTTCTTTGCTATATTTTTCCAACATTTCCTGATGATCTTGTTGAGAGTATACATTTCTATCACCAAAAAATTTTACATATCCTCCTAAAGGTATCCAGCAAATCTTCCAACGTGTTCCTGATTTATCATTCCACCCAAATAATTCTTTCCCAAAACCAATTGAAAAATCAGTAACACCCACTCCATACCTTCTTGCAAAATAGTAATGTCCATATTCATGAATAAAGACTACGACAAGAATTAAAATTATAAATGGTATTACAAAATCAAACATATTAAATAAGGATAGATATAATTAATAATATTATTAAAAGAATTAAAATTACAAAAACTGACGCACTAGACAAATCTTTAATTTTTTTAATATCCATATCATTTTCTTTTGTAATTTTATCTGCTAACTTTTCTATAGATGTATTTAGCAATTCTGAAGCTAGAAGTATAAAATATATTGAAAATATAATTATTTTGAAAATTCCATTCAAATCAACTATTACAAGGTAAGGGATTAAAATAAGACCACCTAAAATCTCAATTAAAAAAGAATGCTCTTTCAAAGCAAATTTTAATCCATTTAATGAGTTTAAGAAATTGGAATAAAGTTTTTTTATTGTATATATCATAATATTTATAAATTATTTAAAAGAATTTTCCTTGCATGCTATATTGATACATAACTTTCATATCATCAATCGTTAGTTTTTTGGGATTGCCGCTGGTAGACGGATCAGCTAAAGCCATTTTTGATAATCTTTCAAGATCAAATTCATTTTCTTTAATAACATCGGATAACTTATTTGGTATATCTAATTCTTTTCTTAAATTTAATACCCAATTTAAAAATCCATTAAATGACTTATCATTTAAATCTAAAAACTCACAAACTTTAACTATTTTTTTTTCAATTTCTTTTTTATTAAAGGTTAATACGTAAGGCATAAAAATAGCATTAGATAAACCATGATGAACATTATTTAAAGCATTTACTGGATGGCTTAATGAGTGAATTGCACCTAGTCCTTTTTGAAATGCAGTCGACCCCATGCTTGCTGCTGTAAGCATATTCATTCTTGCCTCTATATCTTTTCCATTTTTAAAAGCTTTTAAAAGCCACTTATTAATTAATCCCATTCCTTCAAGTGCAATTCCATCGGCCATTGGATGAAATCCTGGAGCGCAATATGCTTCGAGACAATGAGCTAATGCATCCATTCCTGTTGCGGCAGTTATTTTTGGAGGTAACTCTAAAGTCAAAACTGGATCAAGAATTACAATTGAGGGCAAAAATTTTGGATGAAATATAATTTTTTTTTCTCCAGTTTTTTCATTTAATATTACTGATGCTCTTCCTGTTTCTGAACCAGTTCCAGCGGTAGTTGGTATGGCAACGATTGGGGCTATTGTATCTGGATTTGCTTTGGACCAGTTATCTCCAATATCTTCAAATTCCCAAATAGATAAAGTTTGACCAGACATAAAAGCTATTGCTTTTCCAACATCTAAACCACTTCCTCCTCCGAAAGCTATTACACCATCACATTTATTATTTTTGTAAAACTCAACACCTTCCTCTACATTTGAGCCTGTTGGGTTACCAACTACGTTTGAATAAACTTCTACAGCTAAATTTTCTGTCTTAAGTAAAGAAACTACATCTTGGACAATTTTGCTTTTGGATAAACCTTTATCAGTAACAAGTAATGGTTTTTTTATATTAAGTTTTTTACAGGCAGAACTTAAATCTTTAACTCGATTTTCTCCAACCCACATGGTTGTTGGGTAGTTCCAATTATAATTTTGCATAATGTATACAGTTATTTAAGACTATAATTATCTTATATCATAATCTTTAATTTTCCATACGACTAATGGAGCAAAAGTTGCCACTATAAATGAAGAAAATAATAAGGATTGTGAAATAAAATCAGGAAACATATTTTTTGGAAAAATAATCCCTGCTAATATTGATTTTGAAAAATCGGTACTTGGAAATAAAAGTAAACCCATCATCAAGCCAAATAAAATTGAAACGTAAGCTTTTTTCTCACTAAATTTGTTATTATAAAATCCATAAAAAACACTAATCACTGCTGCACAACAAAGTAAGTCTGCTAATAAAAATAAATACAAAATACTTAATCCTTTTGATGCAACAACAAAGGCAATTATTGATAATATAATTATTATTTGCTTAGAAAATTTAAGATAATCCTGTCTACCTTTAAATACTTTGTTTCCATCTACTATAATCAAACTTGAAATTGCATTAATTAAAGTATCAATACTGCTTACCGTTAAAGATATGGCTAATATGACAATTATAATTGATAACTGAATTCCATTTTCTTTCAATATAAGTGAAAAGAATGCAAGATCTGGAATTACAGTTTCATTTTGTGAAACTGCTATTAGACCAGAAAATCCCATTAAAAAAACAATAGGAAGAATGATTATAAAAGAAAAAATTAAACCTTTTTTTAATACATCATTATTTTTTGCAGCATATACTCTTTGCCAATTACCCTGATGAAATAAATTTGTTGCAGCTACTGCTATAAAAAAAGTTAATCCAGCAGTAAAATTAGGCAAATAATTTGAGCTTAACAAATAAGGTTTATTTTGATTTATAAAATCAAAATTAAAATTTCCTGAATTTAATGAAAACAAATTTGTAAAAACAATTAATAATAATATTAAAAATATAACAAATTGAATATTGTCAGTAAAAAGTGATGCTCGTAGCCCTCCATATAAAGTATAGATTAAAGATGAAGTCACAACTATACCAGCTGTGATCCATAAACTTGTTCCTGAAATGTATTTAACTAAAAGAGAAACTGCGGTTACCTCAGCAATTAAAAAAATTGTCATGTAAAAAATTGATAAAAATAAAATCAATTTGAATAATTTATTTCCGTATCGTGATCTAATAACCTCAATTAAAGTTTTTCCTTTTGAATAATTTTTTCTAAATTTTTCTCCTAAATAAATTAATATGAATAAAGGAAATGCAGTGCCTAATGCATAACCAATTACAGCTCCAATTCCTCCCCATGTCGCAGCAGATGCTGGCCCAAAAAGTATCCAAGCTCCCAAGGCAGAAGCTACCAAACTTGATGTTAAAGAAAAAACTCCAACTGATCTATTTGCTAATAGATAGTTGTTAAGACCTTGGTGTTTTTTTGAATAAGATATTCCAATTACAATAAATAATACACTAATACCTAATGTAATAATTATTGAGGTTGATTGATTTATTAAATTAAGTTGATCCATGTTCTCCCTTTCTGAATTACCGGACAGGTTCTAAGGGTATATCTCAGCCTTTAAGGCACCCCTTTTTTTAACTCTTTATAGTATATCCCTTTTTAAGAACATATGCGACAACTGAAATACAAAGAACTAAAAAGAAAATCATTGAAGCAATACTAATCCAAATATTAAAGTCTGATGCTCCATAAAAAGCAAATCTCAAGCCATTAATTAAATAAACAACTGGGTTGAAATAAGTAACCATTTGCCAAAACGGAGGCAGCATATCTAAAGAATATAAACTTCCACCTAAAAACACCATTGGGGTTATAACTAATGTAGGGATTATAGACATTTGCTCAAAATTAGAACTTAGTAAGCCAATTAGAAAACCAAATAATGCAAATGTAAATGCTACAAGTACAAGTAAAAATATCATTAATAAAGGATGAAGAATTGAAACTTCTACAAAAAAGTTTGATGTAGCTAAAATTACTGTTCCAATGATTAATGTTTTGGTTGCTCCAGCACCAACAAATGCTAATACCATTTCAAAAGTAGATATTGGTGCTGCTAGTATTTCATAAAGTGAACCATTAAATTTTGGAAAAAAGATACCAAACGAAGTATTACTTATTGACTGAGTTAATAATGTTAGCATGATTAAACCAGGTACAATGTAAGAGCCATAACTAATGCCATCTATATTTTGAACATAGTTTCCAATTACTGAGCCAAAGACAATAAAATAAAGTGAAGTTGATAATACTGGAGATATTAAAGACTGTAATAATGTTCTTCTAAATCGATCCATTTCATGAAGATAAATTGCTCTAAATCCATAATAATTAATTCTCATTATTTTCCTTTACTAAAGTTACAAATATTTTTTCAAGTGTACTTTCTTCTGTTTTAAGATCTTTAAGCTTCAATCCTTGATCTCTTATGTCTTGAAGAAGATTTGTAATTCCTGTTCTTTGTTTTTGAGTATCATATGAGTAAGTTAACGAGAGTTTATTGCCACTTAACTCTAGGTCATATTTACTTAAGCTTTCTGGAATAGTGTCTGTTTTTTCGTGTAAATCAATTCTAAGTTTTTTTCTTCCCATTTTATTTAAAAGATCTTTTTTCTGATCTACTACAATTATTTCTCCATTATTTATTACTGCAACTCTATCTGCAATAGCTTCTGCCTCTTCAATATAATGAGTGGTTAAAATTATTGTTACACCACTTTCTCTTAGTGCTTCTACTGATTTCCACATATCTTTTCTTAATTCTACATCTACACCTGCTGTAGGCTCATCCAAGAATAAAATTGAAGGTTTGTGGGATAAAGCTTTTGCAATAAGTACTCTTCTCTTCATTCCGCCTGATAACTGTCTTAGGATATTATCTTTTTTGTCCCATAGAGATAATTTTTTTAATACACTTTCAATATATTTTGGATCTGGGGCTTTACCGTACAGTCCTCTTGTAAAAGAAACATTATTAAATACAGTCTCAAAGTTTTCTAAAGTTAATTCTTGAGGAACTAAACCAATCTTTGATCTAGTTTGCCTATAATCATTTATTATATCAAATCCATCAACATTAACTTTTCCAGATGAAGGTGTAACGATTCCACAAATAATACTTATTAATGTTGTTTTGCCAGCACCGTTTGGTCCAAGCATAGCAAGTATCTCACCCTTTTTTATATTTAAACTTACGTTATTTAGAGCTTTTAATCCGTTTTTATAAGTTTTTGATAAATTATTTATTGATATTAAATCTTCAGACATTCCGCATTTATATAGTTTTTTTTATTATTATTACAACATAGGGATTATAGCTAATCTTTTGACATTCTCCATATTTCACCATAATCACTTAACATTAAAATTTTCCCGTTTAGATCTTGTTTTACATCCCTAATTCTTCCAATTGTGTTTTTGAAAAGTATTTCTTCCTCAATAAATTTATTTTTCTCAAAATTTAATCTTCTTAACGATTGGTGTTTTAATGATGCTATCAATGCTTGTCCTTTCCATTCAGGAAATTCATCTCCGCTATAAATTAAGCAAGCTGATGTTGCTATTGATGGAACATAATATTTAATTGGTCTGTCATATCCTGGAAGCCATTCTGGTCCTCCTGGCAGACCGGAGTATTTAGTGCCACCCCAATAAAGTTTATCCCAACCGTAATTTCCACCCTTATTTACCTTTCCAAACCAATCTCCACCTCTTGCGCCATGATTTGTCATATAAACATTATTATCATAAGAGGACAAACACATGCCCTGGACATTTCTAATTCCAATTTGATAAATTTCAGGGAGCCAATCTGATTTATCTAAAAACTTTGGATTATCTTTTGGTATCGATCCATCTGTTTTTATCCTAATAATGCTTCCAGGATGTTTAGAGGGATCTTGAGCTATTATTCCTGCACCTCTCTCACCTGATGAAATATAAATATCATCTCCTTTAATTACTATTCTTGAGCCAAAGTGGTAACCGCTTTTAATAGAAGGTGTTGATCTAAATAAATTTGAAAATAGTAATTCATTTTCATTAAACTTAGCTTTTGCTAAAGAAGTTGATGTAAATCCATTGGTTATGTGTTCTGAATAAGTTACATAAACATAATTATTTTCAAAAAAAATATCTAACAATCCACCTTGGCCATCCTCGAGTACATCTAAATTATGTTTTATAGTCTTAGATGTATTTTCAACTTCATTAAATAGAATTATATTTCCAGGTTTTTCTGTAATTAAATATTTTCCTTTACTAATAATAGATAATGACCACGGGCTGTTAAGTCCGTCTTTAATTTTTGTTAAATTAATTTCAGCAAATACATTTGTGCTTAAAAATATAAATAAAATTAAAAGCTTTTTCATTAATTGAAAAAAGCGCCTCTTATTCTTAAAAGTTCTCTACTAAGATTTTTATTTTCTTTAAATGGTTTTCTTCCGTGAAGCCAAAAGTAATTATTTGCAATCACGCATGACCCTACCGGTAATTTGGTTTCTATTTTATTTTTGCTTCCTTCAAGTGCATCTGACAAACGTTGTAAAAATAATCCCTGTTCCATATTTTTTGGTTCAGGAAACTGATCTATATAAGATATTTGCGCTAAACCATTTTCATCTTTAGTAAAAACTGGATGTTCAACTTTGTAGTCAATATTTTTACTTTTTGGAGACCCCCATATAAAATTTTGATTTCCAACAGGATCATTTGATAATTTTTCTAAAAATTCCCAATCATCTAAATGTAATAAAACACTTTCGCCACCTTCTACATTTTTTTCCTCAAGCTTTGACATTAGCAACCAATCAGTTTTTTCCTTAACATAAGTTCCATCAGTATGTAGGTCCATATTAGTATAAGGTTTTCTCAAATAACTATCTGAAGTATCAACGTGTTTTACATGAAATCTTGCATAATATTTTCCTGCCATTGAATCATGATTTGGATTTCCAAATAAGTGAGTAATTGCAGTAGAAAGCTTTACTAAAAAAGTTTGATCAACTATTGCTGAATTATTTTTTGGACTTAAAATTATACAACCTGTTTCTCTATCTTTTAAAACCTCAGTTATTAATTTGCTAAGTTTTTTGGATGTAACTTCGTCTAAGACATTTGCAATAGTAAATCTTGAAAAAGGTTTGTACTCTAAAGTTAAGATATCAAATTTTTTAAAATTGAATGCGAGTTTTTCAATTATTGTATCATCAAGTTCTATGTTTATTATTCTTTTTGATTTTTGATGATACTGAATGTTTAATCCATCAATACTTATTAATTCCATAATTTAATTATTTTAATTCTCAAGCAATTTTGCTTTAGCTTTATTAAATTCTTCTTCACTTAATGCACCTGATTTATATAGTTCATTTAATTTTTCTAATTCAGATATCATGCCAGTATTATTTTCTGGTAAATTTTTCAATTCTTCTTCTTCAGTTAATCTTTCACTTTTAGCTTTCATGCCTCTCATGGTTGATCTAGCGCCTAAATAAATTACAAAAACCATCGCTGAAATTGCTAATGTAAAAAATATAATTGCTTGCATTAATTAATCCTCATCATCCTCTCTCCATCCTTTTTGATACAAAAGGTATGCAGCGATTGTAACAGAAATAACTCCTACAACCATGCCAATATTTATCCCTATTTCTTTACCAAAAAAATACCAACCAAGTTGTGTTGATCCGATTGGAGGAAAGCAAAGAATTGCCATTAAAATTGGAATTCTATAATAGTAAGGTGGTCTTTTCATATTTGAGCAAAGACCAGAATAGATTAATAAATTTATAATTTAAGATTATTATATGTCACAGTATTTAGCAGTTTTTGAACGAAGCAGACATATTTCTAATTAAATCGAAATATAAATCTTTACCTGGATTTAAAGTTGCTCCTAATGGGTCAACTACTCCAGTTTTTATATCCATGTCTTTTGCTACTGCTTTAATGATATCTGGATTGAATTGTGGTTCTGAAAATACGCAAGCGACTTTGTCATGCTCAATAATTTCTCTGATTTCAGCTAATTGCTCTGCACCTGGCATTACATCTGTATTAACTGTAAATGCTCCCAAAATATTTACATTAAATCTTTCTTCAAAATATTGGTATGCATCATGAAAGACTATAGAAGCAACACTTTTATTTAATTCAGATTTTGTATCTTTAATTAACTTATCAATATCCTTAAGAGCTTTTGCTAAGTTTTTTTTATAAGTTGCAGAGTTTTTTTCATCATTTTCAATTAAATGCTCAGCCATTTCTTTTAAAATAACTTTCGCATTAACAGGGTCTAACCAAATGTGTGGGTCAAACTCACCATGAGCGTGTCCTTCGTGGTCATCGTGTCCGTGGTCGTCATGATCATCTTCTTTTTTACCGTGGTCATCGTGTCCGTGTTCATCGTGATCATGGTCATCAAAAATATTTCTTTCTCTAAATTTTAAAATCTCTAAACCTTTAATTTCCATTAATTCTATTTTTTCTGCCTTTTTGGCAATTGAGCTCAATGGTTTAACTAAAAAATTCTCTAAATCTTCACCTACCCAAAATATAATATCTGCTTCCTGAAGCATTTTTGCATGTGAAGGTTTCATGGCAAAGCCGTGTGGAGAAGCATATCCATCCACTATTAAATCAGGTTTGCCGATACCATCCATTAAATAACTGGCTAAAGAGTGAATAGGTTTAATGGATGCAACAACTTTAACTTCTGCATTTGCAGATGTAAAGAATGTCAAAAATGATATTATTGTAAGAAAGAAAGGAATTTTTTTTATATAAGACATAAGTTTAATATTGTTATATTATAACACTATGTAATAATATAACATTTAGAAGTCAAGCATTAAAATGAGCTCAAATAATAACATATTAGTAAAATTAAAAAACGCTGGATACCAACTAAATAATAGATTTCTAGTTGAGGGAGTTTCTCTCGAGGTTCAAAAAGGAAGAATTGTAACTCTCATCGGTCCAAACGGTTCAGGAAAAAGTACAACTGCTAAAATTGCATTAGGAATATATAAAAAAATAGATGGTGAAGTTGAAAAATATACTGACAAGGTTGGATATGTACCTCAAAAAATTTCAATTGATTGGACGCTACCCATAAGAGTCAACGATTTTATGTTATTAACAGATGATATAAGTGAGGATCAAATAAACGAGGCATTATCTTTAACTGGAGTTATACATCTTAAAAATAAAAGTTTAGGAAATTTATCTGGTGGTGAATTTCAAAGAGTTCTACTCGCTAGAGCCATTTCGAAAAAACCAGAACTATTAGTGCTTGATGAACCTGTCCAAGGAGTAGATTTTACGGGTGAAATAGCTTTATATCAATTAATCAAAAAAATTGCTGAAGAATTAAATTGTGGAATTTTATTAATTTCTCACGACCTACATACTGTGATGAGCGCAACAGACCATGTTGTTTGTTTAAATGGTCATGTTTGTTGTTCAGGTTCACCTTCTGATGTAGCTCATAATCACGAATATAAAGCTTTATTCGGAGAACAGGCATCTAAAACTCTTACAATCTACGAACATAAGCATGATCATGTTCACACTAATGAAGGAGATATTAAGAAAAACTAAATGTTTGATGATTTTTTTATACGAGCATTATTTGCTGGAATTGGTGTTGCGTTTGTAACAGGTCCACTTGGATGTTTTGTTGTTTGGAGAAGACTATCTTATTTTGGAGATACTCTTGCACACTCTGCTCTACTTGGTGTGACAATGGCATATTCTTTTGAATTTAATATTGCATTCTCTGTTTTTATAATTTCTGCAGTTATTGCGTTGATTTTAATTCAACTTCAGAAAAAAACTAATTTACCAGGTGATGCTTTGTTAGGTCTTCTCGCACATTCTTCTTTAGCAATTGGACTCGTAGTAATTGGATTTTTATCTTTTATTAGATTTGATATAATGGGTTTATTATTTGGAGATATACTAGCGGTAACTGTTGATGATATATTGATTATATGGATTGGTGGAGCAATCATTTTAGTAGTACTTAAATTAATTTGGAAATCTTTATTTGCTTCAACTGTTAACTACGAATTAGCTGAAGCTGAAGGATTAAATCCGGATAGAGCAAAAGCAATATTTACAATATTAATGGCTGCGGTTATTGCAATATCAATAAAAATGGTTGGCTTACTTTTAATTACAGGAATGTTGATAATACCAGCTGCTATGGCTCGAAATATATCTACAAGTCCTCAGCAAATGGTATTTTATTCAGTAATAGGAGGATTATTATCTGTAGTATTGGGATTGTTTGCCTCATTAGAATTTAATTCTTCCTCTGGTCCTTCAATCATAGCAGCTGCATTATTTCTCTTTATACTTTCATTATTAAAAATAAAACAAAGTACTGGATTGAAAAATTAAAATGAAATTGGTAAAAATATAATGGTGGAAAAACAATTGAATTTATCAAAAAATCAGAAAATTATTTTTGATCTTATTGATAAATCTCCCGAGCCTATGAAGGCTTACTCAATACTTTTTAATGTCCAAAAAAAAGGGATCAAGGCACCGTTACAGGTATATAGAGCACTAGATAAATTAGTAGAAATTGGAAAAATACATAAAATTGAAAGTCGTAATGCTTTCATTGCTTGTCAAAATTCAAGCTGTCAAATATCTAAAACTACGGCATTTTCAATATGTGAAAGCTGTGAAAAAGTAACTGAAATAAAAGACAATAAACTTGCAAAATACTTAACCAATTTTAGTGACAATACCGGAATGAATTATAAAAAATATAATTTAGAATTTTTTGGTTTGTGTAAAAAGTGTAAAAGAAAATAGATACTAAAGAATTTTTAATTTTTGATTTCCAATAATATAATTTACCACTAGGTTGTATTCAATTTATTTATTTTATTTTTTTGTAAATAAATTTATTGAATACAACCTTTTAAATAATTATTTTTAAGTCAGGGAGGATGAGTCTATGTTAAAGTTGCCTGACACTTAGCTGGTAAGATTCCATATAAAAAACATTATGTAAACAAATCCCTTTCGTGGATTTAGCCAAAGCGGCAACATTAAGGGGAGCTCTTTGGGACAACCAAAGAGTGTACCCCTTAATTTTTTTCTGTTTTTCTTAAATCTGCATTTAATATTGAAGCAATAATTAAAATTAAAAAAGGAATACAGAATAGGTTTACTGATTTCCAACTAGTCAAAGAAATTAATATTCCTGCGAATAAACTTGAGATCGCTGTAAATGAAAATACAACCAAGTCGTTAAACCCTTGAGCTTTAAATTTTTCATCAGGTGTATACGTAGTTACTAAAAGACTTGTTGCTGTTACAAAAAGAAAGTTCCACCCTATTCCTAAAAAAATTAATCCTAATAAATAACTAATAAAAGACGGGTCTAGAAAACTTGTAATTATTGTTAAAACATAAAAAAATACTCCTAGATACATCATTTTACTGAACCCATATTTTTTTATTAATGTTCCTGTTATTAAGGACGGAAGAAACATTGCTAAAACATGAAATTGCATAACTATACCTAATTTATCCAAACTTAATTTATGTATAATATGCATGCTAATAGGAGTGGCTGTCATTAGAAAAGCCATAACAACATAAGCGAAAGATGCTGCAGTTAATGCCTGTAAAAATCTTGGATCAGAAATAAATTGAATATAAGTTCTTGTGCTAATTTGTTTATCTTGTTTTGAAATGGTTTCACTCTTTTCTTTAAAAAAAGCTAAAAATATAGCTGGCATTAAAGTCAAAAAAGCAAGAGTAAGATATGATCCCGCATATAGATAATTAGGAATAAAGTTTTTAGTATAGTTTGCTAAACTTATGCCAATAAATGCTGATACAATTCCAGCTAATAATAAAATTGAAATTGCTCTGGGAGCTTGTTCTTTCTCAACACTTTCTGCAGCTGCAAATCTATATTGATGAATAAAAGCCATACCTGCACCAAGAATAAAACAAGCAAAACAAAAAATAAAAAAATTACCTAAAATTATTGAATATGCTGCCATAAGACTTGCAACTGTGCTAGCAATTGATGCTAAAACAAAACCAAGCCTTCGTCCGATTATACTCATAACCTTAGCCGCGAATATCGTAGATATAGCAATACCTACTATGTAAATAGATGGTGGAAGTGTTGATAAAGATTTAATTGAACTTAGTTGAGCACCTATTATTCCACTTAAAAAAACAGTTACATTCGCTGCTGTAAAACCAAATACATTACTAGCGGTGAGCAAAAATAGGTTTTTATTCATTTTGCTAACTTACACTCTTGGTAGCCAATAGCTAATATAAATTAATTATATTTAAAGCCACTGAATTGAGATGATGAAAAAAATTTTAAATATTTAGAACTGCTCAGACTCAGTAGAGCCATCCATTGCGGTAGTAGAACTTTTTCCTGAACTTATTGTGTTGGATACTGCATCAAAATAAGATGTTCCAACTTCTCTTTGATGTTTAACGCTTGTATATCCATCTTTCTCTCTTGCGAATTCATGTTGCTGGATTTTTGAATAAGCAGCCATTCCCTCTGCTTTATATTTTTCTGCTAAATCAAAAATAGCAATATTCTGTGTATGGAAACCTGCTAGAGTTATAAATTGAAATTTATAACCCATTTCAGCAATTTTTTTTTGGAAAGATCCGATTTCATCATCAGATAAATGTTTTTTCCAATTAAATGACGGAGAACAATTATAGGCAAGTAATTTCCCTGGAAATTTTTCATGAATTGCATCAGCAAATTTTTTTGCTTCTTCTAAATTAGGAGTAGCAGTTTCACACCAAATTAAATCAGCATATGGAGCATATGCTAATCCTCTTGAGATAGCTTGGTCAATACCATCCTTCACATAAAAGAATCCTTCCGGAGAACGTTCGCCAGTTAAAAAAGGTTTATCATTTTCATCAAAATCATTTGTGATAAGTTTTGCAGCATTAGCATCAGTTCTTGCTAAAAGAATAAGGGGAACATCAGCGATATCTGATGCTAATCTTGCTGCCTTCAAATTCCTAACCATTGTACTAGTTGGAACTAAAACTTTAC